>DBEZOM010000020.1:0-8763 GCA_048252855.1 Ruminococcus sp. | reverse complement strand
ATGTGACAGAGCGCCCATCGGCAAATGTAAAATATTGCTACATAATGCGGCGCAGGCGGCGGGAAATTCCGCACCACTAAAAGATGTCAAAAATTTTTATTGGAGGTAATTCACCAATGGCAAAGAAGTATTGTTACCTTTTCTCTGAAGGCAACGCTAACATGAGAGAGCTTCTCGGCGGTAAGGGTGCTAACCTGGCAGAAATGACCAACATCGGTCTTCCTGTTCCCCAGGGCTTCACCATCACTACTGAGGCCTGCACTCAGTACTATGAGGACAACCGCGAGATCAACCCTGACATCATGGCTGAGATCAACGAGTACATCGTAAAAATGGAAGAGATCACCGGCAAGAAGTTCGGCGATAAGGAAAACCCCCTGCTCGTTTCCGTACGTTCGGGCGCGAGAGCTTCCATGCCCGGAATGATGGATACCATCCTGAACCTGGGTCTTAACGAAGAAGTTGTAAACGTAATTGCTGAAAAGTCCGGAAATGCTCGCTGGGCATGGGATTGCTACAGAAGATTCATCCAGATGTATTCCGACGTAGTTATGGAAGTAGGCAAGAAGTATTTTGAAGAGCTTATCGACCAGATGAAGGCTAAGAAGGGCGTAACTCAGGACGTAGAGCTTGACGCTGACGACCTTAAGGAGCTGGCTAACCAGTTCAAGGCTGAGTACAAGGAAAAGATCGGCGCAGACTTCCCGACTGATCCTAAGGAGCAGCTTATGGGCGCTATCAAGGCAGTATTCCGCAGCTGGGACAACCCCAGAGCTAACGTTTACCGTCGTGACAACGATATTCCTTATTCTTGGGGTACCGCTGTAAACGTACAGAGCATGGCTTTCGGTAACATGGGCGACGACTGCGGTACCGGTGTTGCGTTCACCCGCGACCCTGCTACCGGCGCTAAGGGCCTCTTCGGCGAATTCCTTACCAACGCACAGGGCGAGGACGTTGTTGCAGGCGTTCGTACTCCTATGCACATCACCGAGATGGAGAGCAAGTTCCCTGAAGCATTCGCACAGTTCAAGGAAGTTTGCAAGACCCTCGAAAACCATTACAGAGATATGCAGGACATGGAGTTCACCGTAGAGCACGGCAAACTCTTCATGCTTCAGACCAGAAACGGTAAGAGAACCGCTCAGGCTGCTCTGAAGATCGCTTGCGACCTCGTTGACGAAGGCATGAGAACCGAGGAAGAGGCTGTTCTGATGATCGACCCCAGAAACCTCGACACTCTGCTTCACCCCCAGTTCGACACCAAGGCTCTGAAGGCTGCTACTCCTATGGGCAAGGGTCTGGGCGCTTCTCCCGGAGCTGCTTGCGGTAAGATCGTATTCACCGCTGACGACGCTGAGGCTTGGAACGCTAAGGGCGAAAAGGTAGTTCTCGTTCGTCTTGAGACCTCTCCTGAGGACATCACCGGTATGAAGGCTTCGCAGGGTATACTCACCGTTCGCGGCGGTATGACCTCGCACGCTGCTGTAGTTGCCCGCGGAATGGGTACCTGCTGCGTTTCCGGTTGCTCTGAGATCAACATGGACGAAGACAACAAGAAGTTCACACTTGCAGGCAATGAGTTCCACGAGGGAGATTACATCTCTATCGACGGTTCTACCGGTAACATCTACGACGGCATCATTCCTACCGTTGACGCTTCCATCGCAGGCGAATTCGGCAGAGTTATGAGCTGGGCTGACAAGTACAGAACCATGAAGGTAAGAACCAACGCTGATACTCCTGCTGACGCTAAGAAGGCTAGAGAGCTCGGCGCTGAGGGTATCGGCCTTTGCCGTACCGAGCACATGTTCTTTGAGCCCAGCAGAATCGCTGCTTTCAGAGAAATGATCTGCGCTGACACCGTTGAAGAGAGAGAAGCTGCACTCGCTAAGATCGAGCCTATGCAGCAGGGCGACTTCGAGGCTCTTTATGAGGCACTCGAGGGCAATCCTGTAACCATCAGATTCCTCGATCCTCCTCTCCACGAGTTCGTACCTACCGAAGAGGACGACATCAAGGCACTGGCTGACGCACAGGGCAAGAGCGTTGAGGACATCAAGGCTATCATCGCTTCCCTCCACGAGTTCAACCCGATGATGGGTCACCGCGGCTGCCGTCTGACCGTTACTTATCCCGAGATCGCTAAGATGCAGACTGCTGCTGTAATCAAGGCTGCTATCAACGTTAAGGCAAAGCATCCTGATTGGGACGTTAAGCCCGAGATCATGATCCCGCTGGTCGGCGAAGATAAGGAGTTCAAGTTCGTTAAGAAGATCGTAGTTGAAACTGCTGACGCTCTCATTGCTGAGGCCGGTTCTGACCTCAAGTACGAAGTTGGTACTATGATCGAGATCCCGAGAGCTGCTCTGACTGCTGACGAGATCGCTGCTGAGGCTGACTTCTTCTGCTTCGGTACTAACGACCTGACCCAGATGACCTTCGGCTTCTCGAGAGACGACGCCGGCAAGTTCCTCGGAGCTTACTACGACGCTAAGATTTACGAGAACGATCCGTTTGCTAAGCTGGACACCACCGGCGTTGGCAAGCTGATGAAGATGGCTCTCGACCTCGGCAAGCCCGTAAACGCTAAGCTGCACTGCGGTATCTGCGGTGAGCACGGCGGAGATCCTTCTTCCGTAGAGTTCTGCAACAAGATCGGTCTTGACTATGTATCTTGCTCGCCTTTCCGCGTGCCAATCGCAAGACTGGCTGCTGCTCAGGCTGCTATCTCCCAGAGATAATTTAGTTCAGACAATCTGAATACTGAATAAATAAATTTCCCGCTCATGGTTTACGCCGTGGGCGGGATTTTTTGTTGACAGACATGAAGAAATGTGATATAATGTAAAAAAAGGACGATCATGAAAGGAGAGAGCACATTCATGGATTGGAACGGCAATGGCAGAAAAGACCTTAGCGACAAGATAATAGGATACGAGATATACAAAGATATATCAAGATCCAAACGCAGCAACAAACCAAAGATCAAGGCGGACATCACAAAACCCGTGAAGCCTTGGAAAGTGCTTATGCAGATAATATTTCTTTTTGCTGGACTCGCGATGCTCTACCCTATTGTTAAGGTCGAGTCAGATGGCGAGCGTATCATACTCATGATATTGCAAATACTTTTATTACTAGTGAGCCGAGAATTTGGAAAAGACAGAGACTAAAAAGACAGCCGACCGCGTTACGCAGCCGACTGTCTTTTTATATGTATGAGGTTTAAGCTTTTTCGAGCTTCCAGCTCTGATTTTCGGTCTGTAGATCGACCATGTGCGCGAAAATTCCGCCCTCAGCAAGCAGCTTTTCGGGGCTTCCCTGCTCCGCGACGCTGCCGTCTTTCAGAACAACGATCTTATCCGCGCCCGAAACTGTACGCATACGGTGCGCGATTATCAGCACGGTCTTGTTCTTGATGAGCCGCGAAAGCGCCGTTTGGATAGCCGTTTCGTTCTCAACGTCAAGGCTGGCGGTCGCTTCGTCAAGCAGGATTATCGGAGCGTCTTTCAGAAATGCGCGCGCGATGGAAATACGCTGGCGCTCGCCACCCGAAAGCTCGCAGCCGTTTTCGCCGATGTTGGTCTCCCACTTATCGGGCAACTTTTCAACGAAATCCGCAACGTTCGCCATCTTAGCTGCCGCGATGACCTCCTCATCAGTAGCGCCCTTTTTGCCGAGGCGGATATTCTCCATGACGGTGTTGTCGAAAAGTGTAACGTCTTGAAAAACTATGGAGTAAAGCGACATAAGCGTTTCGGGGTCTATCTTGGAAATATCCATGCCGCCAACGGTGATCTTGCCCTTGCTGATGTCCCAGAAGCGCGCCGCCAAACGCGAAACCGTGGTCTTGCCGCCGCCCGATGGGCCGACAAGCGCGGTGATCTTGCCCTGCTCGGCGGTGAACGAAACGTCATTCAGCACGGTTTCGCCGCCGTCATACGCAAAACCAACGTGGTCAAACTTGATGTCGCATCCT
Source organism: Ruminococcus sp. (assembly GCA_048252855.1). Classification (GTDB taxonomy): domain Bacteria; phylum Bacillota; class Clostridia; order Oscillospirales; family Ruminococcaceae; genus YE71. Next base: position 4,781 of record DBEZOM010000020.1, on the reverse strand, counting down.
TTATTTGTAAGTTTATCGCTGCCCGACTGAACTTCGGTATCCATGATCTCGTTCATGCGCTCGATGTTGGTGCTTGTCGAGATTATCGCGGCTAGGTTCTGGAGCGAGCCTTCGAGCGGGTCGTACAGGCGCGAAACCACCAGCAGGAACATGAAAAAGGTGAGGATGTCGAGCTTGCCGCTTATAAGCTGGTACGAACCGACGAGCGCGGTGGTCGCGATACCGAGACGCAGGACGAGGTTCGCGGTCATTACGAACGAAGCCGTGCCCAGCTCGGTGATGATAAGGCGGCTTTCGTAACCGCGAATCTTGCCGATCAACGTGTCGAGGTAGCGCTTTTCGGCGTTGTTCGAGCGCAGGTCGTTCATAGCCTCCATGCACTCCTGAATTCCGTCCTCGCAGGCGATCTTCGCGCCCATCGACTTATTCGCAAGGCTTTTCTGCACGCGCGAAGCCATGCCGACGATCAGGAACGCGACGGGCAGCACCCAGATCGCCGCGATCGCCATCTGCCAGTTAAAGAAAAGCAGCGAGATCGCGATGATAACTGTCGAGATCATCGCGCCGGCGAGCGGGCAAACGAAGTGTGACTGCGCCGTTTCGAGCATCGCGCAGTCGCCCATTATCGACGAGGTGAGGTCGGCGAGGTCTTTTTTGCCGAAGAACGAGAGGGGTATCAGGCGAAGTCTTTCAGCCAGCGTGATGCGGCGCACGCCCGTTTCGACGTAGGTCGCGAGGAAGGTGCTGTTGTACTGGAAGAGCGTGGCAACGATTATGATCGCCGCGCAGGCAAGGCTGCCGATGACGTAAAATGGTATGCGGGCGGTCGTGAGGTTGTCATCAAGCATATCTTTTACTAAATTGTAAAGCATAGCCACGGGCAGCATGAACGAAATGTTCTGGAGCGCGCTCAAAAGGCTGCCTTTTATCGTGTCGATTGCGCCTTTTCGCGAAAGCGCAAATCTTCTTTGTAATTTTTCGATCATAACGCTTCAGCCTCCTTTTCAACTTTCCATTCAACCGAACGCTGATATTCGTTCCACATATTAGCGAATGTACCACCGTTCTTTACAAGTTCGTCAAACGTGCCGTTCTCCGCAAGTTTGCCCTCGCGCAGAACGAAAATGCGGTCGGCGTTGACCACGGTCGAAAGCCTGTGCGCGATCATTATAACGGTCTTGCCGCGCGCCAGCTCGTTGAACGCCGCCTGAACCTTGGCTTCGTTATCAGGGTCGGCAAAAGCGGTCGCCTCGTCGAGAATAATTATCGGCGAATTTTTCAGCACCGCACGCGCGATCGCGATACGCTGCGCCTCGCCGCCCGAGAGGTAAACGCCCTCGCTGCCGATCATGGTGTTCACGCCATTGGTGAATTTTTCAATTATATCCATGCACTGTGCGGTTTTGAGTGCCTGCATGACCTCCGCTTCGGTGGCGTTAGGCTTGCCCATGCGCACGTTGTCGAGAATAGAAGCCTTTATCAGCTTACTGTTTTGGAATACAAAGGAAACTGTGTTCATAAGTTCCTCTTTGCCGATGTCCTTAACGTCAACGCCGCCGACAAGCACTTTACCCTGCTGCGGGTCGAAAAATCTCGCAACGATGCTCGCAAGGGTGGATTTGCCGCCGCCCGATGGGCCGACGAAAGCCGCCGTCTGACCCGCGGGGATCTTGAGCGAAATATCGGAAAGCGCATTTTTCGTGCCGTCATAGCTGAAGGTTACACCGCGCAGCTCAACAGAGTTGTCCGCAGGGTGGCTCGGCTTGGCAGGATCAGTCAGCGGCTCCATATTGAGCACGCTGTCGATACGGTCGATCGCGTCCTTAACCATCATTTCGTTCTCATTCATTAGCATTATTTTGGTAAGAGCGACAGTAATTACTGGTGTGATTATGATGTAGAAAAGCATATCGAGCAGGAAATCGCCCGTGATCTTGCCGTGCGAGAACCAAAATGCGCCGATAATGAGAAACGCGAAAATGCTGTTGATCGCAAGGGTGTAGAGGGTCATCGGGATGCGCATATTGAGCGTGTAGTCGGTCGTCCACTTTTCGTAGTTGTCGATCGTGCCCTTGAATTTTTTGAACGAGAACACCGACTGGCCGAACGTCTTGACTACGGGGATTCCGCGGACGTACTCGACCGCTTCGTTCGACATTTCAGCGAGCGCGTTTTGGTACTCGGTCATGCTTTTTTGCAGACTGGGGCCCGCCATCGAGCTCATCATGATTATGAAACCGATCACAACGGGCACTAGGCTGAGGAGTCCGAGCCGCCAGTCGAAAATGAAGTCCATCGCCAGCAGACCGGCTATGCTCGCAATCGCTTTCGCCTTGTCGGGCAGTTGGTGCGCGAGGTAGCCCTCTGCCGCGCCCGAAGTTTCGCTGATGGTGCGGCGCAGTTTACCGCTGCCGAATTCCTCGATCTTGCCGAGCGGCAGCGTGGTGATGTGCTTTGTCAGCGCGATGCGGATATTCGTCGCGATGCGGAACGCCGAAAGGTGCGAGCACATGAGTCCGCAGATGTACACAAAGATCGTCAGCACCGCGAAAAGTACCGCGAGCCAGCCGTAATGAGTGATGTTTTTTGCCTTATCGAAGTCGGGCGCTACGCGGATAACTTCATCTAGTATCTTCCATATGCACCAGAAAGGCAGCAATGAAATCAGCGCGCTCGCCGCCGAAAGCACCCACGAAATGTAGGTCAGCGGCTTACGGTTGCCTGCATAGCTGAGCAGCCTTTGCAGATTTGATTGTTTTTTCAAACAAAAGACCTCCTTTATAATGTTAGCGTAGGCTAACTATTCACCAAAATCAAAGGGGCGAATGCCCCCATTACGGCCCCATCAGTTCGCGCCAGCCCGCCGTGTAAAAATCGTGCAGCTCTTTCAGATAGCGCTTCGATTTTTCGAGTGGCATTTCGTGGATCGCCATTTCAAAATAGGCGTTCATCATGCCCGTCACCAAAATGTGCTCGAGCGTCGGGTCAACGTCCGGCGCACCGTAGCCCAGCTTCTGGAGCACAAGGTAATAATCGTGAGTCGCCTGAACCTCCAGTTCGACAAGTTCGTCGGTCATCGAAGCGAACCGCGTACCCTCCGAACATTGCAGAAGCAGCAAAAATTCCTCACGGTGGGTCGCCATGTAGTCGAGCACCCGGTCAAGGCACTTCTGCGAGATCGAGCCCATTACCTCGGGCTGTTTTTCCATCGGCAGATCGGCAAATTCGCGCAGCGCCGCCTTGTACGAATCTATCACAAAATTGTACGCCTCGCTGACAAGCGCTTCAAAAAGCTCCGCTTTACTGGCATAATATCCATAAAATGCACCTGTGGTAACGCCCGCAGTCTTTACAATATTTCTCAGCGACGCCGACTTGAAGCCCTTGCTGAGAAATTCCGCTTTTGCCGCGCTGTGGATAAGCTCCAGCGTGGTCATTTCGCCATCGTTCATTTCTAACTCCCTTTATAACGCTGTTATATAGCACTGTTATATTATACAACGAAAAAACTCCCCTGTCAAGGGGGAGCAGTTGATTTTCATGATTTTGTACAAATTTCGGCGCGTTTTTGCAGCAGTTTAGTCTGAAACATACCTTTTGAAGAACGCGCACTCGTCGTCGTTGCAGATCTTCGCTTCGTCAAGTCGGCAGTTGACATGGAAAACGTGACCGATGTCCTGCCGCTCAGGACTGCCGTAGATCTTCATTTCGGTCGGCACGCCGTGGCTTTTGAGCAGGTCATACATCGGCTTGGCGGCCGGCAGCAGGAAATCTGCATAGCTCGACATGACGAACGCGGGCGGATAGTTCGGCGTGATATGGCTGACCGTATCGACCATTTGCAGCAGTTTTTCGGACGGTTTGCTGTTTATAATGCCCAAATATTCCAAAAATACTTCATCTTTGCGTTCCAGCGCAAGCTTTTTGCCGTCGTAAGCACCGCAATTCAGCCCCAGCGCACGCACATGAACATCGGGAACGTCAAAATCGAAAAGCGCCGCGAAAGTCGGATCAGTCAGCAGCGCGGCGTAGTGGCTGACAAGCTGTCCGCCCGCCGAGTCGCCGACTATTACCAGCCTTTCCTTGTCGATAAGATATTCCGCGCCGTGATTCGCAACAAACTGCATGGCGGCGTTTATATCCTCGACCGCCGCGGGAAAGCGATTTTCGGGTGCAAGGCGGTAATTGATATTTACGACCGCGTAACCGCGCACCGCGAGCCGCATACAATAATGCTGATAGATCTCCTTATTTCCGTAGACCCAGCCGCCGCCGTGAACATTGACGATCGTCGGCTGCAGCCCCTCGGCATCCTTGCGGACGTACACGTCAAGCAGATTATCTTGACCGTGAGGGCCGTAGGAAATATCGTCAAAGCGGCGAATCTCGTCGGGCGTTACAAGCCCCTTATCGCGCTCGCGGTCGCCGATCGCCCAATTCACGCGAATATCGCGCACTGTTTTACTTAGCTGCATAGTGCACCTCCAAATAAAAATCCCGCAAACATAAAGTTTACGGGATTTAGCGCTCCCCAAGTTGGACTCGAACCAACGACCCTGCGGTTAACAGCCGCATGCTCTACCGACTGAGCTATTGAGGAATATGTGTAAAGAGAAAGGACTTACGTTTCTCTTTTCTTGTGTCGGCGATTACCTATCTTTCCAGCCCGTTGCCAGGCAAGTATTTTCGGCGTAGATGAGCTTAACTTCTGTGTTCGGCATGGGAACAGGTGGGACCTCATCGCAATCATCACCGACTTGTTAAAGACCGTTTTAACAGCC
>DBEZOM010000019.1:0-7990 GCA_048252855.1 Ruminococcus sp. | reverse complement strand
GTTTAATCACACTATTTTGTTTATCCAATTTTTGCCGATACGGTGCAGACAGTCGGGCTTTTTAGAAATTTGTAACGTGAAAATATTTGAAATTTGCAGTCGGAAAGCGTTTCGGCTGTGCATTGTTGTAACTATTGTAATTTAATGTAACTTGGAAAGGAGAGTTATGCCGCTCGAACGCCTATGAATGTGCTGTAAATTCGAGCGTTAGTCGGCATTTTATGGAATGAGTGTTCAGAATAAATCAAGAAATCGCTACCGCGGTGCCCGTGATAACCGCGATGTGCGCGAAAATGCACCCGAAAAACGCAGAAATGAGGGCAATTCGCTCGATAAACTGATCGGTGCAGACAAAACGCAGAAGAAATTTTCGCCGCTGAGCGTGCTTGGCGCGCCCGTACAGCGCCGTCAGCGCGGAGAACAGCCTAAGCGCGACCGTCAGAACAGGCAGGAACGTGACAATTCGGCAAATAATGCTAACTTTGTGCCTGCAAACCGCGCAAAAAATCAGCGCAGAGATCAGAAACCGCGTGAACAGCGCCGCACCCCCGTCAAGATAATCCCGCTGGGCGGCTTGAACGAGATCGGCAAGAATTTCACCGTCATCGAGTGCTGCAACGATATGTTCATCATCGACTGCGGATTGGCGTTTCCCGATAGCGAAATGCTCGGCGTTGATATTGTTATACCTGATTTTACCTATGTTGAGCAGAATAGGGATAAGCTTCGCGGAATCGTGCTCACTCACGGACACGAAGACCACATCGGCGCTCTGCCGTATTTCCTAAGAAAGATAAATGTGCCTGTTTATGGCACAAGACTAACGCTCGGTTTGGTCGAGGGCAAGCTTAAGGAGCATGGTCTGCTTAATTCTGCCAGACTTATCCCGACAGAGCCGCGTAAAACAATACGCTTCGGCTGTATGGCTGTCGAATTTATCCACGTCAACCATTCTATACCTGATGCTGTCGGCATGGCTATCCACACACCTGCGGGCGTGCTTATCCACACGGGCGACTTCAAGGTCGATTACACGCCGATAGAGGGCTCGGTGATAGACCTCGCGAGGTTCGCCGAACTGGGAAGCAGGGGAGTACTGGCACTTATGTCAGACTCGACCAATTCCGAGCGCCCCGGCTACACTATGAGCGAGCGCAAGGTCGGCGAAAGCTTTGAAAAACTCTTCACAAAGGCGGAGGGCAGGCGCGTTATCATCGCGACATTCGCCTCGAACATCCACCGCGTACAGCAGATAGTGAACATCGCGGCGCGCACGGGCAGAAAGGTCGCAGTTTCGGGCAGAAGCATGGTCAACGTTATCGGCAAGGGCATCGAGCTGGGCTACCTGAAAATTCCTGACGGACTGCTTATTGACATCGAAATGCTCTCGCGCTACCCCGCCGACAAAGTCTGCATCGTGACAACGGGCAGCCAGGGCGAGGCTATGTCCGCGCTGACGAGAATGGCGCGCGGCGAGCACAGAAACGTCACCATCACGCCGAACGACTTCATCATAATCTCGGCGAACCCCATACCCGGCAACGAAAAATTCGTCACCAAAGTCGTAAACGACCTGCTTCGCCAGGGCGCGGACGTGGTCTACGAATCAATGTACGAGGTGCACGTTTCGGGTCACGCGTGTCAGGAAGAGCAAAAGCTGATACTATCTCTCACAAAGCCCAAATTCTTCATACCCGTGCACGGCGAATACAAGCACCTCATGAAGCATAAGGCGACCGCGATGTCCGTCGGCATACCCGAAGAGAACATCATGATCGCAAGTGTCGGCTCGGTAATCGAAACGGACGGCGTGGATATGCGCATCACGGGCACTGCGCCCGCGGGCAACGTACTGGTAGACGGTTTAGGCGTCGGCGACGTTGGCGCTATCGTCCTGCGCGACAGAAAGCACCTCGCGGAGGACGGCCTGATAATCTGCTTCGCGACGGTGGACAGAATGACGGGCGAGATACTCGCAGGCCCCGACCTCGTGTCGCGCGGCTTCGTGTACGTCCGCGAGAGCGAAGAGCTGATGGAAAATTCCAAAAAGCTGCTCACGCAGACCTTGCAGAACTGCCTCGATAGAGATATGCACGAGTGGAACGCGATAAAGACGAAGATGAAAGATGTGCTTTCTGACTATATCTACCAAAAAACCAAGCGTAATCCAATGATACTGCCTATTATGATGGAAATAAACGACTAAACATTCGGTCGCTGAAAGGAATGTGAACTTATGAAGGGAACATCTGGCTTGCAGTTAATTATCAAGCTGACCACGGCGATCTCCGCGGTGGCTTCGCTAATAGCTTCGTTTATGCTGTATCAAGTGCCCAGAACGCAGACGCAGGGCAAGGCGCTCTTTGCCGTTTCGGTGATCGCGGCGCTGCTGCTGGTGCTGGAATATGTATTCTTCGGCAGCACTACTAAAAAGTACATTGCCAAGACCGCCGCGATGATAAATAAAACAGAGAAAGAATCGCTGCTGAATTTCCCCGCACCCGCCGTGATAGTTGACGAAAACAACTGCATAGTGTGGTACAACAGGCTTTTCGGCCGCCGCGTTTACTCTGAGGAAGAGGCTTACGGGCTTGACATCACCGAGCTTTTCAAGCTTGATATGGATAGGATCTACAGTCGCGACGGCGATACCGTTTGCTATAAAGACCGCTTTTACGATGTCCACGCCGTGCATACAGACCACGGCGGAGATATGTCGATGCTGTATTTTGCCGATAAAACGCAGTTTGTCGAGCTGGACTACCGCTTCCGCCAAACGCGCCAGTCGGTGATAATCATCATGATCGACTACTACGAAGAGCTCATCAGCAACCTGCGCGAGAGCGAAAAGGCGCACGTTTTGGTAAGCATAGAGCGGCTGATAGAAAACTTCATCGACGGCACTACCGCCATCTCGCGGCGCGCGGGCAACGACAGATTTTACGTTGTAATGGAAGAACAGTATCTTCAGCCGATAATTGACAGACGATTTGAGATACTCGAGCAAGCGCGCAAGATAACCGTAGGCGAGCGCACGAACATCACTCTTTCGATAGGCGTTGGCCATCAGGCGGGCGACCTTGCCGAGAGTGAGAAGTACGCCAAGCAGGCGCTTGATATGTGTCTGGGCCGCGGCGGCGATCAGGCGGCTGTACGCACGGAAAACGGCTACGAATTTTACGGCGGACTCTCAAAGGGCATTTCGCGCAACACCCGCGTGAAGTCGCGCATGGTGGCGAACGCGCTGGTAGAGCTGATAAATTCGCACGAGCGCGTGCTGGTCATGGGTCATACATACGGCGACCTCGACAGCATAGGCTCGGCAACAGGCGTTTGCGCGGCGGTAAAGGCTATGGGCAAGGAATGCTATGTCGTTGTCGATAAAGAGCGAAATCTTGCGCATCTAATGATCGACTACATAGAAGAAAACAGTATAAAGAACTATTATATATCTCCGCAGGAAGGGCTTTCCAAGATGAACGAGGAGACCCTGCTTATCATCTGCGATACGCACAACCCCGACCTTGTGGACTCTAAGGAACTTTTGGAAAAAGCAAGCTGTTTAGCCGTTATCGACCATCACCGACTCATGGTCAAGGCGATAGAGAAGAGTGACCTTTTCTACCACGAGCCTTCGGCTTCCTCGGCTTCCGAAATGGTGGCGGAGCTGCTGGAGTACTTCCCCGGCGACCTCAAGATCTGCTCGCAGGTGGCTGAGGTGCTCATGGCGGGAATCATGCTCGACACGAAGAGCTTTGTTATGAACACGGGTGTGCGCACTTTTGAAGCGGCGGCGTACCTGCGCAAACTGGGCGCTGATACCATAGCTGTCAAAAAACTGTTTGCAAACTCGATGGAAACGTACAGACAAAAGGCTGCGATCATCAATTCTTCCGAAATTTACCGCAAATGCGCTATCGCTCACGCCGACGGCACGTTCTCAAATATCCGCGTGGCTGCCTCGAAAGCGGCTGACGAGATGCTCGAGATCTCGGGCGTTAACGCATCGTTTGTGCTTTACGAATTAGCGGGCAAGGTCAACATTTCGGCGCGCAGTCTGGGGCGGTACAACGTTCAAGTAATTATGGAATCTATGGGCGGCGGCGGTCACCACGAAATGGCAGCCTGCCAGCTTGATACAGATATGGACGACGCTAAGAAGCAGCTCATATCTGCAATAGATGAATATATTAGAAATAATTGACGAAAGGATGTATAAATTATGAAAGTAATTCTTGTAAAAGATGTTAAAGGCTCGGGAAAAGCGGGCGATACGCTCAACGTTGCCGAGGGATATGCTAGAAACTTCCTGCTGAAAAACGGTCTTGCCGTTGAAGCAAGCGCGAAAAATCTCAACGAGCTTGCGGGCAAAAAAGCTTCTGAGCAGCACAAATTAGACGTTGAAAAGGCTGAGAACGAGAAGATCGCGGCGGCGCTCGAGGGCAAGGACGTAACCATCACCGCAAAAGCGGGTCAGGGCGGCAAGCTTTTCGGCGCGGTAAAGACCTCCGCCGTAGCGGAAGCCATCGCGAAGCAGCACAGCATCAAGATCGACAAGAAAAAGATCGTCATGAACAGCGAGATCAAGAGCTTCGGCGACTTTGAGGCGACCATAAAAATGTCGCAGGGCGTTTCCTGCAAGCTGACCGTCAGGGTGGTCGAGGGATAATGGCTGAGGGCTTTAACGAAGCGTTTACGCAGCTTTCGGGCAAGAAGCCTATCTACGCGCCCGAGGCGGAACAGGCGGTGCTCGGCGGCGTGCTTTTAGACCCGTCGGCTTTGCCAAAAGTGGTGGAAATTCTCAAACCCGAGAGTTTTTACACGCCGATACATCAGCAGATCTTCGCGATAATCATGCGAATGTTCGCCGACAACCGCACCGAGGACATCATAACCGTAATCAACGAGGCGGTAACGGCGGGCGTGTTTGAAACTTCGGCGATGGCTAAGACCTACCTTTCAGGTCTGATGGAAGCTGTTCCGTCAACTGCCAATATCGAAACATACTGCCAAATAATTGACGAAAAATACCACGTCCGCAGACTGGTAAACATCGCCAACGACATTATTGAAAAGGCGAACGAGGGCACGGAGGAAGCTTCGGCGCTGCTCGACCGCGCGGAACAGAGCATTTTCGACATTCGTCACAACGAAGTGCAGGGTCTGACCCGTATAGAAAATGTAATTATTGACGCTTATAACCATTTACAGGAGATAAGTGGCGAGGACGCGGACAAGCATCAGTCGGCGCGCTCGGGCTTCGGCCAGCTCGACGCCGTGACGAACGGTCTGAACAATTCCGACCTTATAATCCTGGCGGCGCGCCCTGCGATGGGTAAATCTGCTTTTGCGCTCAACATAGCTGTTAATATGTGTAAAAGTTCACAAAAAGATGTAGCCATTTTCTCGCTCGAAATGGGCAAGGAGCAGCTTGTAACGCGTATGCTGGCCTCGGAAGCGCTTGTCAACAACAATTCGCTGCGCTCGGGCAACCTTGAACCCGAGGACTGGGACAAACTGGTAGCGGCGACCGACCAGCTCTCGCGCCTGCCGATCTATTTGGACGACGGCGCGGGCATAACTGTGCCGCAGATGAAGGCGAAGCTGCGCCGCTTGAAAAATCTGGGACTTGTGGTCATTGACTATTTACAGCTTATGGAATCGCCGAACCAACATTCCAGCCGTGTAAACGAAGTTTCGGAGATCACGCGACAGCTCAAACTGATGGCGAAGGAGCTGAACGTGCCGGTCATTGCGCTCTCGCAGCTCTCGCGTAGCTCGGAAAAGCGCGAGGACAAGCGCCCGATGCTCTCAGACCTGCGTGAATCAGGCTCAATCGAGCAGGACGCGGACATCATAATTTTCCTTTACCGCGACGCTTATTACGAAAAAACGGCTGAAAACCAGTCGGTGGCGGAGTGTATAGTTGCCAAAAACCGTCATGGACAGACAGATACTGTAAATCTTTCGTGGATCGGCGAGTACACGCTTTTCCGCGGCATTGACATGAGAAGAGAAGACCGCTGATATGATAGAAAAAGTTAGAAATACAGTAGAAAAATACCATATGGCGAATACGGAGGAGAGCGTGCTTTGCTGCCTTTCGGGCGGCGCGGACAGCGTTGCTCTCCTTTTGTGTTTGCACGAAATTTTCCCGCAGGTGCGCGCATGCCACATCAACCACGAGCTTCGCGGCGAGGAAAGTCTGCGCGACGAGCGTTACTGCGTTGAAATATGCCAAAAACTGGGTGTACCGATAGAAGTTCGACGTGTGGACGCTAAGGGTTACGCTCAGAAATTGGGCAAATCGGTAGAAGAAGGCGCACGGATACTGCGCTACCAAATCTTCGAGGAGATGGGCTGCGACAAGATCGCGACTGCGCACACCCTTTCCGACTGCGTTGAAACGGCGATCTTCAACTTCGCGCGCGGCACGGGCATAACGGGGCTGGCTTCGATCCCGCCGGTGCGTGGAAAAATTATCCGCCCGCTGATCGAGTGCAGCCGCGCCGAGATAGAGGCGTTTTTGACCGAGAGCGGTGTGGATTGGGTGACGGATTCTACCAATCTGACAGATGATTACACACGAAACAGAATTAGGCATAACATTGTGCCGCAGCTTCGGCAGATAAATCCATCTTTGGAAAAGACAATGAGCGGAACGCTGGACAATCTGCGTGAGGACGCTGCCTTTATTAAAGGTATGGCGGACGAGCTTTTCGAGTCGGCGTATTCGGGCGGCGGGCTGGACTGCGCGGCGATCGCGGCGGCACACCCTGCGCTTTCGGGCAGGGCGGTCATGCGGCTGCTGAATGAGGCGGGCGCTGACACCTCGCGCGAGATGGTGAAACGCGTGCGCGCGCTTTGCACGACGGGCGGCAGAATTTCCGCGGGCGGGGGCGTTGAAGCGTACACAAGCTGCGGCAAATTATTTGCAATTAAGCCAAATAAAAGCACGCAAAGCGAGCCGATCTCTGCAATTTTGCACGGAGAAGGCAATTATAAAATTTTTGAAAAAAATATTTTACTGAATATTACAGACAATTTGCAAAATGATTCAAATGTTCATAAAAAGGTAACAAACTTCATTGCTGATTATGGTAAAATAAAAGGTGAAATGGTGGCGCGCGGCAAGCTTTCGGGCGATAAGATCAAGCTGATCGGCCGCGGGTTTACAAGTTCTGTTAAAAACCTCGCGCAGGCGTATGCTCCGCCCCATGAACGTGAAAAAATGGTAGTGATTACCGACGAAGAGGGCGTGATATTTGTGGAAGGATATGGCTTTGCGGAGCGCGTTGCAGTTGATAATTCAACAAAAACCGTTTTACACTGCAAAATTTCATAAAACTGTCACAAATATAGTATACAATATATAAATGATTTGCGCAGGCTTCGGCGCGGTTCGCCAAACGGGGTCAATAAGGAAAGGTAGTGCTATATTGAAAAATAATGGATCAAAATCGTTTATAATATACCTTCTGGTGGCGGTTGCGCTGATCGGCGGAATGGTCTACGCCCTCACCTCGATGGGCAAGCAGAAGGACGACACCGAGTACTCGAAGATCATGCGGTATTTTGACGAGCTGCAGGTCTCGGAGTTCAAGTTTGACCTTAATTCGGGCGAGCTGACCTATAAGCTGAAAGATTCTGACAAGGAAGAAACTTACACAGTTCCTAATGTCAACCTTTTTGTGAACGAGGTGCTTGGTTCGGAAGACGCTTCCAATTACCGCAAGCTTTATGACGCGGAAAATCCGAAAAAGCCGCTGAAATACGACCTTGTGCCCATCTCGGACAACAGCTTTTGGCTGAATTTGATACCGACGCTGCTGATGCTCGGCGTGATGATCTTCTTCTTCGTGTGGATGATGCGGAGCGCGGGCGCAGGCAAGATGTCGGGCTTCGGCAAGACGAACGCGAAGAAAGCCCCCGACTCGAAAAAGGCCACTTTTGCCGACGTTGCGGGCGCTGACGAGGAAAAGGCTGAGTT
>DBEZOM010000018.1:0-3818 GCA_048252855.1 Ruminococcus sp. | reverse complement strand
GTTATGAAGAGAGCATTCTCCAGCTACTTGTATCCACTGTTCTTTTCCATAGGAATTCTTTAAATATTCAATATTATCTCTTTGAAAGTAATCATGCATACAATCATCTCCTGATTTAAGAGTTACATGATTATTATATCATATTTTGGTTCATGATTCAAGATGGTTAATGCCAAGAACGACAGATACCTCTCACAATGGAAGTATCTGTCGTTCTTTGGTATAGCCTGCTGTATAGGTCTTTTACATAATAGTTGTTGAAAAACTTCTATATGAGTACCGACCTAACTGCGAGGGGCTGTTATTTTTTCTATTCTGTTACTCCGCCGACTGCCTTTTCACCTTCGCCACTGCCGCCGCTGCCGCGAAGAGCACTACTGCGAAGAGCGCCTCTATGCCGAGGAAACTCAGATATTTGCCGAGCGAATAGCCCTCGTCCGAAAGACCGAAGAGCATATTGTTCGCGCGTACCAGCCAGTACGCGGGCAGGAAGGAAGCCGCTTTCAGCACGCCCTCGCCCAGCAGATCTTGCGGTACGAATACGCCGCAGAGAAACGCCATTCCCAGGCTCACCGTGTTGCCGATCATGCTGCAAACGTCGTCGCCCTCTATGCCGAACTGCGCTATCAGCACCGTAATGCCTACCGCCACGACCATGAAAATGAAGCTGTTCAGCATCGCCAGCAAACCTGTTTTGCTGAACATCTCCCCGCCGTAGCAGGCGACGCCCAATATCTGAAACGCCAGCCATATCGCCGCCGTGAGCGTGCCCGTCGCGCAGAAAAGCTGCATATTCTTGCTCGCCAGCGGCAGCGCCGAGCAGTCTATCCTGCGGCGCAGATCAAGCGTATTGAAAGCCGAAAGTATCGGCGTGAAGCAGACTATCATTATTACCAAAAATATGTAGGCGAGGTACTGCGTGAAATAGCTGAGTCTGCTGCCGCTTTTGCCCTCCGAGAAATTTTCTACCGTAACGTCAACGTGCTGCTTCTGCGCTTCCGCCGCCGCGCGGCAGGCTTCCCCGCTGCCCATGCCCGAAGCCGAGTACATCTCAGCCGTCTTTACGAACTGCGTGAGCTGGCTCTCAAAAAGCTGCGATTCATAAGTGCCCGATGCGCTCACCGCTTCAAAAAGCCCGTCGCCCTCGCCCGCCGCAACAGCTTCGCCAAAGCCCGCTTTTATCGTCAGCGAGCAATTCAGCGTGCGGTAATAGATAGCGTCTTGAAGAGCGTCGTCGCCGCCGTCTATCGTCACTATCTGGTGATTTTCCGCTATGTAGTCGCGCAGGGCTCGGCTCGCCTCGGTATTATCCATATCGAAAACGCTTATTTTCAGCTTTTTATCGCTGTAATCCGTATCCTGCTGAGCGTTTGCCGTCATTATAAAGCATATCAGCGCGAATATGCCGAAGTACACGAGTATGGTTACCAGTCTTTTCCGCGCCATTTTCATGAACACCTTATAAACTTGCATATCTGCGCCTCCTTGTAAGATAATATCCGCCCAGCGTGAAGAGCGCGGCGTATCCGCCGAGGGTGAGCAGGTTTGCCGTAAGCCTGCCGCTTCCGCCGTAGATGTTCAGCGCCAAAAAGCTGTTTGAGATCAGCGCGGCGGGGTTTATCCTATTGAACCACGGCGCGTACCGCTCTACCAGCGCGTACATATTGCCGACCATAAGCCCGCTGAGGAAGCAGAAAAACATTGATACCGAGATAAGTATGCCCGTTTTCATGCCCTCGCTCATTTTTCCGATAGCGCCGATGAAAAAGCCCATGCTCGCGCTCGCCAGCACCGCCACCGCCGTAACGCCGAAAAGCGCGGGCAGGGGCGCGCCGAAATCTACTTTCAGCGCCAGCGTGAGGTACAAAAGCGTTACCCCCGAGCAGATGAGGTTCAGTATCACCGCCGCAGTCAGCGCCGCCGTTACGCTTTTAAGCTTGTGCACCGGCGAAACGGATTTGCGCGCGCCGAGCTCTGAAAGATTTGCCTGCACGCTTATCACCAGACCCAATCCGCTGAGCGCGCCGAAAAGGCAGTTCATGGCCAGCAGGTTGTAAAAATACTGCACATACGGGTCGGCGCTGTCGCCCGACATCTGCCGCGCTTCCACGGGCGATATATCGGCGCTCATAGCGTCTATCACCTGCCCAAGTTTCTGCGGGTCGGCGTTCGCCGCGTCGGTGATGACCTTTACGTTCACCTCGTAATTATCGAGAAACGAACGTATTATCGAAGCGGCGGTGCTCTCGCTCTTTACCGAAAGGCGAATATCGCTGCCGTTTACGAATATCACGCCGTTTACGTCGCCGTTTTCCAGCTTTTTCATAGCCTTGCTTTCGGCTAGATATTCGGGCGCGAAAAGCGCGTCGCCGCCATCGGAGAGGCTGTCCATCACCTCGGTAAAGGTCGCGTTTTCCTGCTCGGTGCATACGGCTACGGGTATCTCTTTAAATAGCTCGTCGCTGTACAGCCCGCTGAAAGCTATGTTGAAAAAAGTGCCCAGTATTATCGGAAAAGCCAGCATCCAAAACATAGCCTGCCTGTTTCGCAGACCTGTAAGCAGTTCGTATTTCAAAAGATGTAAAAACATTGCTCAGCCCCCCTCAGCTATCGCGAAGCTGCTTGCCGGTTATCTCTAGGAAAACGTCGTTGAGCGTGGGCAGCTCGGAATAAACGCGCCCGAAGCGTATGTCCTTTTGCTGAAGCAGGGTCATAAGGCGGATAAGGTTGTGCTTTCCGCCCGAGAATTTCACCTCTGCCCTGCCCTCGATGTACTCGGCTTCGTAAACGTGCGGCAGCGCGCGTATCTCCTCCAGCAGCTCGGCCCTCTGCTCCATAAGCTCTACCGTTATCTTCTCGGTATTCTTTATCTGCTTTTTCAGCTCTTCGGTAGTGCCCAGGGCTATCTGCCTGCCCTTATCCATTATCGCGATGCGCGTGCATATCTGCTCCACCTCTTCCATATAGTGAGATGTATAGATTATCGTAGCGCCGCGCCTGTTCAGCTCCTGTATGCCCTCGAGTATCTTGTTGCGGCTCTGCGGGTCTACCGCAACTGTCGGCTCGTCGAAGATTATCAGCTTCGGCTTGTGCGCTATGCCGCAGGCGATGTTCAGTCGGCGCAGCAGACCGCCCGAGAGCTTTTTCGGGTAGAATTTCACGAAATCCTCCAGCCCTACGAACTTCACGGCTTCTTCGACGCACTTTTTGCGCTCCGCCTTATCCTTTATATAAAGCCCGCAGAAATAGTCGATGTTTTCATAAACGGTAAGCTCGTTTATCACCGCTACGTTCTGCATTATAACGCCTATTTGGCTCTTTACCTTGTAATTATCGGGCGACATCTCCTCGCCGAATATCTCTACGCTGCCCTTATCGAAACTCAGCAGAGAGAGCAGGCAGTTTATAGCGGTAGTCTTGCCCGAGCCGTTCGGGCCGAGCAGACCGAAGACCTCGCCCTCATATATCTCCAGCGAGAAATGGTCGAGTGCTATAAGCTCTTTGTACCGCTTCACCAAATTTTCTATCTTCACTACAGGTGTGCTCATGTATATCATATCCTTTCGTCAAACAGTCATGCGTTTTGCCGATGTTATCTCCATAATACAAGTATAATGCAGGCGGCGGCTTTTTTCAAGTGCAAAATGTAATGACTTTTGCGGCGGGAGCATGACATTTGTAATGCTCGCAAATTTGCCGTTGCGCAAAATCTACATACGCGGCGGGCGGAGAAAGAGCGAAATTGTGAAAAACTCATTAAATATAAATCAGTTCTGAATTTTTAGTTAAATATGACAAAAAGCGTTTACATTTTTCGG
>DBEZOM010000017.1:0-5214 GCA_048252855.1 Ruminococcus sp. | reverse complement strand
GTGTTTCCCTTTTCTATGCTATAATTATAACACATTAGCTGTATCAAAATCGGGACAATTAAAATCAGTGCAGATTTCTTTCAGCTTTGTCGAGCTGGTCGTAAAGATTTACCGCTTCGTTTTTCTGCTCGGCGTTTCTGCCGTAAACACAGCGGTTTATGCCTGCCATATCGCGGCGGGCGCGCACGTCGCGCATACCTGCCTGTATCATTATCTGCATTACCTCGTCCTCTTGGCCCGCGCCGATCTCAAACATCATTATGCCCTCGGGCTTCAAGCGGCTTTTCCAAAGGCGGACTATCTCGCGGTAAAAGTCGCAGCCGTCCTCACCGCCGAAAAGCGCTTCCGCAGGCTCAAAAGTTACCTCTTTTTGCAGCTTTTTCATGTCCGCGGCGTTGATGTACGGCGGATTGCTGATTATAAGGTCGGCGAGGGGCAGCTTTTCGGGCAGGTTCTCGTCCGTAACGTCGCCCAGCAGGGGTTTGCAGGCGCTGTTCAGCCGTGAGGCGTTCTCCTTGAGGAAATACATAGCCGCTTCCGACTTCTCAACGCACCATACCTCTTTGCAATCCAGCTTTTTCTCGAGCGTGATGCCGATACAGCCGCTGCCCGAGCAGAGGTCGATAACCGTCAAGTCCTTTTCGCCGCCCAGCAGCGAGCAGGCGCGCTCTATCAGCGTTTCGGTGTCCGCGCGGGGGATAAGCACTCCGCTGCCGACCTTGAAGCTTTCGCCGCAAAAATCCCATTCGCCGATGATGTATTGCAAAGGTTCGCCCATCAGCCTGCGCGCCAGTAAGTTTGCGCAAAGCTTTATCTGCTCAGTATCCGCCTGCGCTTTCATGTCGAATTTGCCGCGGCAGTTGAAGCCCAGCGCCGCGCCCGCAAGCTCGCGCGCTTCCCAATAAGCGTTGGAAATGCCCGCCTCGGTCAGTTTTTCCGAAAGGCTCTGTATAATATCTCTGTATGTATAATTTACCATTTGTCAGACTCCCCATCTTCAGGTATTACCGCTTTCATCGCGGCGATGGCACACTCTATCTGCTCCCTGTTCGGCTCGCTGGTGGTTATGCGCTGTATCCATAAACCGGGTGCAGATATGATTTTTGTAACGATGTTGTCGTATTTTCCCGCGAGCATTATCAGCTCAAAAGCTATGCCCGTAACTATCGGCAGCAGCGCGATCTTGCAGAGCACTCTAAGCAGCACAACGTCCCATGTAACGTGGAAAACGGTGTTGATGAAAATGCTGATGAAGAGCACGAGGAATATAAAGCTGGTGCCGCAGCGCGGGTGGAAACGGCAGTGTTTCGCGACGTTTTCGGGCGTAAGCTCCTCGCCGTGCTCGTAGCAGGCGATGGTCTTGTGCTCCGCGCCGTGGTATTCGTAAGTTCTGCCGATGTCGGGCATTTTCGCGGTGAGCGCCGTGTAGCCGACGAATATCGCGATCTTTAGCAGACCCTCGATGATGTTTTTCACGACAGTAGGCATACCGCCGAAAAGCGCGCTTAGCCCTTTGAGTATCAGCGAGGGAACGTACATGAAAAGCACGATCGCCAAAAGCACGCCGACTATCATCGAGATGGTCGTGAGCACGGGCATGAGCTTATCGCCGAATTTATCGTCGAGCCACTGCTCAAATTTGGTCATTTCTTCCTCTTCGTCGTCCACCATCTGCTTGTCGGCGGAGCGCGAGAGGCACTTGTAGCCGTCGATCATAGAGATCACGAAGCTGAAAATGCCGCGGATAAAGGGCGTTTTGCGGTACCAAGGCAGCTTTCCGCCTCCGTTTATCTCCCATTCTTCGAGGTCGATGGTGCCGTTTGGCAGACGGCAAGCCATAGCCGCCTTACCGACACCGCGCATCATAACGCCCTCGATAACAGCCTGACCGCCGATGCGGGTCTTAAATTTCTCGCCGCCAACGGCAGGGGTAGAATTATTTTTATCTGAACTCACAGAAATTTCCTTTCTAAACGAAAAAATACGAGTAGAAACAAATACTCATACTAATTATAACACGAGGAGGGTAAAAAGTCAATGATTTGGGGTAGAAATGTTATGAGAAAAATTAGGCATAGTGAACAAAAAGGTTTCCCAAACAAAGTAAAAGCCGCGGTATAAAAGTAATAGTCCACTCAAACGCATAACGTGAATTCAAAAAGCGCGGGATGCAACGGCGCGTGGAAAGTTGGCTTCGCCGATTTCCGAGAAGTTGGCTGCGCCAACTTCCCACTTTGTTTCGCTCCCTAACAAATGAGAAGCGCCTATCCAAAAATGCGGTTGCAAGGCGCGCGAGCTTTGCCGAGGGGGTCGAGGGGGGGCGAGAAGCCCCAATCGTCGCCGCCCGCAGGCGGCGAAACCTCCACCGTAGGGCGCTCCGCATAGGGTGAATTGAAAATCAGTCCTGTGGACTGTTATACAAGAGGAAAATCCCTGCGATAGAGGGATTTTCCTAGTAGGTCGCCCGTAGGCAGACCCCTTCAATGGCGCACGCCCTTGAACGAACAACAGTAGAAGCGCAAGACCGACTTTTGCAAACCGTCTATGCAAATAAAAAAATAGGAGAGAAAATCATGAATAACTTTGAAAAAGCCAAAAGCAACCTGGAAAGTCTGTCTACGATCGACAGAACAAAATTAACGTATGATTTTGTTCAGGGACTTGATAGGCTTACGGAAGTGATCGAGAACGGTTCATCTGAATATGACTTTAGCGCGATAGAGGCGCTGTGGATCTTTAGAGCCGGAACAGATGATGGCGGAGTTATCCTTATGCTCAAAACGCCGACAAAAT
Source organism: Ruminococcus sp. (assembly GCA_048252855.1). Classification (GTDB taxonomy): domain Bacteria; phylum Bacillota; class Clostridia; order Oscillospirales; family Ruminococcaceae; genus YE71. The sequence continues at coordinate 2,421 of DBEZOM010000017.1, read as the reverse complement.
CGCAGACAGTAGACAGAATATATCTTAACGGAGGGATATGCGACTTTCTCCGGCAGGATATAATTTTTGACTACGACAAGGATTTTATATCCGAACAAAATGAATTTATCATCAATGAGATTTTAGATGATGAGGTTTACCTGCTTTACAAAAGTTGAAAACATTTGGCTTTTGCGGGGGATTGGCAAGGGGTTTTGACTTTGTTTGAGGTTTAATGTTTGTTCGCCGCAAAATCGCTTCGCTCTTTGCGGGGGTTACTGACTTCAAGAGGACGTGCGGTAGAAAATGCGGGGCTGGATTGGGTTTACGCATTTGATTAGTGGGGTTGCTTTGGAGCGTTCGCCGGTTTTTCGGCAGCCCCGCATTTTGGGGATTGGTTTGTTTGGGAGCTAGGTTGGGACTGGCTGGGTTTTCTTTGTGACCGTCACACTTTCCAAAGGGCTTCGCCCTCTGGACTCCCACAAGGGGCTCCTCGCCCCCTTGACCCCTCTGCAAGGCTCGCGCGCCTTGCAACCGCATCTATTGACACGCGCTTCTCATTTGTTTGGGAACGAAACAGACAGGGAAGTTGTCGAAGACAACTTCTAGGAAATTCGGCGAAGCCGACTTTCCACGCGTCGCTGCACCCCGCGCTTTTTATATTCGCGGATTACTTTTGATTTGTCTTTTACTTTGCTACCGCGATAATTTTTTTTATCCTATAAACACAAAACCCGCCGAGCCTTTAAAACTCGACGGGTCTTTTTATACCTTTTTTACTCCACACAAAGTATCGCATTCGGCTCGGAAAACTCCAGCGAAGCCGAACTATCCAACATATCCGCAGGCAGCGTCAGCAGCGCCTCGCCGACCGAATAATCGCCGTAATAATACGGGTTGGCATATACAAACCGCACCGTTCCGTCCGCCGCGACGGAATAGCCCGTCACCAAAATAAAATGCTCATTCGCGTTCTTATCCACCACGCGGCCGCTCTCATGATTTACCAGCACTATCGCCTGCTTGCCATCGTCCAAAATGGACTTCACGACCGCTGACGGCGACTTCTCAGCGTCATATTTATTCACCAAATTCAGCGCGTAAACGTCGCGGGCGAGCGCGCAAAGCGAACCTGAGGTCATTCCGCCGTCGTCAGTGCTCATATCGCCCTGATCGGCATATGCAGAGGCGTAGTCAAGCAGGTCAGCGTAGCTTTCAATGGGAGTTTTGGCGGCGGTGGTGGGGTTCAGCTCCGCTCCGATCGACGTCGCAAGCATATAAAGGCAGGCAGGCCCGCAGCCCGAATAGCCCGTAAACTGCGGCATTTCATCGCCCGTTTCGTCATCGTACTCCGCGCCGTTCTCGATGATCTGTGAGATCGAGCCGAGCGGGAGGATAACATCGGTGCTGACGGGCATAACGTCGTTGCGCGAGACCAGCACCGTGCCGTCTAGATAATTCAGCTCGACGTAGCCCGCGTGGTCAGCCGACTCGGTGCCCGTATACAGCCCGCTGATGGTGTTCGAGTCCATCTCGGCGGCTTCTTTTTCCTCCGCGTCAAGGTCGTCGCTAAGCATATCGGCGGTAAAAAAGTCGGAATCCTGATTAACGTAATAAAGCGTACAGCCGCTATTATCGCTCTGAACGGTACCGTACTGCACGTTCGCGGCCTCTGCCTTTTTGTCGTCATTCTGAGCGACCTGAGCACCGCTCGCGGTGTCAGACTGCGACTGCACAGCCGCGTTTGCGTTGTTTTTCTTCGTATTATTAGAAGCCGTTGCCAGCAGATAAATAAGCATCAGCACGATACAAAATGCGATAACTGAGCTGAGTATCGCGAGCAAAACGACCTTCAAATTAGACGATTTCAAGAACATCACTCCAAAATTTGCACTATATAAATATTATACCACTTTTCACGCAGAAAATCAAGAAATATGTAACAAACAGTCGGAAAAGCGCACAAAAAAATCCCCCGCATTACTGCGAGGGATCATGGTGGACCATCGGGGACTCGAACCCAGGACCGTCCGGTTATGAGCCGGGAGCTCTAACCAACTGAGCTAATGGTCCGTTATACAAAAAAGGTTCAAGCAAATCGAAACTTGCTTGAATCCATTTGCAAACAGGAACACTGTTTAAGTGACCGGTACGAGATTCGAACTCGTGTTGACGGCGTGAGAGGCCGTAGTCTTAACCGCTTGACCAACCGGCCATTTTTTAGTGCACCATCGGGGACTCGAACCCAGGACCCACTGATTAAGAGTCAGTTGCTCTACCATCTGAGCTAATGGTGCATAATGTCGGCGATTACCTATCTTTCCAGCCCGTTGCCAGGCAAGTATTTTCGGCGTAGATGAGCTTAACTTCTGTGTTCGGCATGGGAACAGGTGGGACCTCATCGCAATCATCACCGACTTGTTAAAGACCGTTTTAACAGCC
>DBEZOM010000016.1:0-8258 GCA_048252855.1 Ruminococcus sp. | reverse complement strand
ATATATTTATGCTCCGTCAGTTAGTCATGTTAGCGATCTTCTTGTTGATCTCTTTAATTTCCGATTCGACAACGGGCGAATACTGCTCGCGAACCTTTGCCCAAGTAAGCAGATTGCCCTCGGCGTCCTCCTGCGAGGACTGGATATAGAGCGTATCGGTGAGGCTGTTGTTGCCGTCAAAACCGTTCGGGTCGCCCATTCCGACCGAAATTCCGTAGGCGTAATCGTAGATCATGTACCTGTCGGCGGACACAACATCCATCTTGACATCGTACATTTCGTCCGTCCAATACGGGTTATTCTCCATGAATTTCTGCTTATTCGTCTCCTTGTAGTCGGGGTCGGTGTACGTCACGCGGCAACACTCGAGCCAACATTTCATCGCTTCCGACTTCTCAGAACCGCGCACCCACATGAACGCGTTCATGTCCGATGTCGTTATCATCTGCGGATTTTTCGTGTACTGAGGTATCGGCACAACGCGCCAATCGTCGTCCTCGCGAGGACCGTTATTTGCGGAATAACCCCACTCGCCCATCGAGTAGAAAAGGCAGCCTTTGGTAAATACTTCACGAGCATTGCCGATCCAGCCGTTTAATATTATACCATTCTTATTAAGATCATACAGCATATTCTGCGCGGCTTCAATATCCGGATCATTAAGATTTGAACTAAACGTTCCCGTTTCAGCGTCGTAATTCACGAGCGTTTTTCCCGTCTGCTGAGTGATGTGCTGCTTGAAAAATCCGTTGATTCCATAACGCGTCTGGTCGCTTGTTGCATTTGTAACATATTCTGTCATAATCTCAGACCAAGCGTCCCAGTTCCACTCGCCGTTAAGATACAGCTCGTAAGGGTCGTCAAGGCTTTCGCTCTCGATCAGCGCGTGATCGTAACACATCATCGCCGAAGCGTCATACGAAAGCGGCGCAACATAGTGCTTTCCGCCCAGCGCGTACTGGTCGGCATCATCCTTAACGTCAGCCCATAGCGGGTCGGAGAAGTCAACGATGCTGTCTATCGGCTGATTCATATCAGAAACTGCGTGTGCAGGAAATGACAGCCATTCATAATTTGTCATATCAGGAACATCTTTCTTTGCAAGCAGAGCCGAAGCGAGCTTGTCAAAACGCTGGAGATATGTTGTCTGCTGATATGTGATCTTTCCGCCTTTTTCTTCAAAAAGTACCAATTCTGTCTTTTTCTCGGAGTTCGCCTTAGTCGGGTTCAGATCATCAACGCCGAGGTAAACAAGCTCGTTTTCAGCGCCCTCAGGTATCGCCTCGACCTTGTCGGTGCTGGCGACCGCAACATTTTCGGTAGCCTCGAACGAATCGTCATCGCCGCTGCTGTCAGCCGACTTCCCGCCGCACGAAACCGCAGAAAATGCAAGCAAAGCCGAAGTCGTCAGCGCACAAATCTTCTTGATCTTCATAAAATCTACCTCTTTTCGTTATTTCACAAACACAAATTCTTCCAATTCAAACAGTTTTCTGCCCTCAAAATACTGCGCCGTCCAGCCCTCAACGCCGTGCTCGGCAACGAAATACAGCGCGTGTCTGCCGATAACTTTCGCAGTTTTCGCAGTGTAAACGCCGTCGCCCGTGCCGATCTGAACACTGCCGATCTCCTCGCCATTTTCGGGATCGTCCAGCAGAACACGCACGCGACACTTCGCTCCGCCGCCTTTGACTTTCAGTGCTATCGTCATTCCATCATTGGTAAAATCATCACCGAAATCAAAATATTTGTAGCCTATAACACAACCGTCTGTGATGTCGGTAACAGTACGCGTGAAAATGTCCTTTTCGGTGACGAAACAGCCGCCTTTCAGCACGCACGCGATCTCGGCAGGCGTGAGTTTGTACGGGTCGAGCGAATCCTCAAAGCCGAGCGAGGTCATTTCAACGGTCGGAATTGTTCCGTCGGGGAGTATCTCGATCTTTTCTACGCAGGCTCGACGGCTCATTATTGTGTTATTTGTCATTCTGTGGTAAAAGACATACCATTGACCTTTTATGCAACAAACCGAGCCGTGATTGTTTCCGCCGGGGTAATCAACGCCGTTGTCGATTATGTATCCGCGGTATGTGAAGGGGCCGGTCGGCGAGTCGGAAGTCGCGTATGCAAGTCGGCTGCCGACGCACGGCGAGTAAATTATGTAGTATTTTCCGTTGATCTTTCGCGGCGAGCTGGCTTCAAAAAAGCGCTGTTCCTGCGGGACATTTTCCGTGTCATCGATCACTGGACGCTTGTAACTGCCCGCCTTGATCTCGTACATATTCGCAGGGTCAAGCTCGTTCATGTTCGATTCTGTAAATCCGTAGTAGATATAGACTTTTCCGTCATCATCTACCAGTACGCCTGCATCGTTAAAAATGCCATCATCGCCCACTTCTGTATCATATTTATAGCTTGAAAGCAGCTCAAACGGGCCTTCGGGGCGGTCTGAAACGCCAACCGCTCCCTTTGAACCCACAATATATGCATAAAGGTAGTATTTACCGTCTTTTTCTATAACATCGGGGGCAAAAAGTTCGTGGTCTGTCCACGGCGTATCGGGCTTACGTTCGCCGCTGCTACGAGTCTTAAAACTGTCGCCATGGCAAGTCCAGTTGTTAAGATCATCCACGCTCGCCGACCAAACTTTCAGCTTGAAATCGCAGAAAACGTCGCAGGCTACTCTGTCGTGCGAGCCGTAAAGATAAACGCGGTCGCCGAAAACGCGCGGTTCTCCGTCAGGTATATATTCCCAAAGTGGCAGAATTGGATTTGGCATATTGATTACCTCCGTAAAATTTTCTATAAATAGTATACTACATTTTGTGCACGATTGTAATATCAAAACAAGCTCAATTTAGTATCATTTTGTGCAAAAAAGCCGCCCGCGTTAACGGACGGCGATTTGTCAGATACCTTTTCGGTAGGCTGTCGGCGTTTTACCGCAGCGCTGTTTGAACTGGCGAATAAAAGCGTATGAGCTCGAGTATCCGCACCGCGCTGCGATCTCATCGACCGTCAGCGTGGTGGAGGTCAATAAACGTTTTGCGCGCTCGACCCTGCCGATTATCACGTCGGCGATGACGCTCACGCCGAACATTTTTTTATACATATGCTGGAAACCCGAGCGGCTCATTCCCGCCTCCGCGGCTAGCTCGTCAACGCTGCCGACCGAATCGGGCTGAGTATAAATGCGGCTGCGAATGTGCGTGAAGCTGTCATTTTTCTTCGCGAACGCGCGCGTGCCGAGGTGCTTTTTGTCCGCGATGAGCCTGCCGATCTTCATGAAAAGTATGTCGAGATAGCGCTGCTCGATCTCTTCGTGAAAGGCGTCTGCGGAGTAGTGCTCATAGGTCAAAATGTGCATTATCTGACTCAGCTCCTCCACTGTTCCGAGGTGCACTATTTGGTTGATCGGCAGCCCGAGTTTTGCGAAATACTCCATGTCGCCGACCTCCTCCGAGAAGTAGAACCAGTCGTCGGTGTAGTTGTCCTCGAGGGCGGTGTACATACACGGAGTGCTTGGCGAAATGAGCACGCATGAGTTTGCCGCAACGTTCTGCCGAACACCGTCTAACTCGAACAAAGCCGTTGATTTTACTAGCAGAAAGAGCCATGCGCCCGGGCCCGCGGGTCTGTCCATTACGAATGATCTGTCGTGGCTGTGGTTGTAGCCGATAGAGCCTATTTTCATTTTTCCATCTCCTTATCAAGGTCGTTTTCATCGTTTCTGTGGTCTAAATATTCCGCAAAACGCTGTACGGCGAGCGGTGCGGAATTTTCATCGCGCAGGGCGAAACATATATCTCTTCCCGCCTGCGCCGATAGTCTTTTTGTGCAAATTCTGTACGGCGCGCGGCGCAATATCAGCTGCGGCAAAAGCGCTATCCCAAGCCCGTTTTCCACCATCGACATCACCGCGTAATCGTCCCATGTCGTCACTCGCACGTCTGGCGTTGCGCCCTGCTGCTCGAAAAATTCGTACACCTCCGAGCGTGCGCCGCGCTCTAGCATTATGAACGGATAGCTGCAAAGACCGCTGACGGGCACGCTTTCGAGCTTCGCGAGCGGGTGGTCGGGCGGCAGTACGGCGAGCAGCTCGTCGTGCTCGAGAAAGCGCGTTTGAAAGGGCGGATTTTTTGTCATTCGCGTGAAAGCGCAGTCCACTCTGCCCTCGGTTATCCAGCGCGAGATCTCGGTGTAGTCGCCCAAAAGCAGCTCGAAATCAATGTTCGGGAAGTCGGCGCGAAAGCTTTTTATGATCTTCGGCAGCCAGTGGGTCGCCACGCTGGAGAACGTGCCGATGCGTATCAGCCCCGAGCGCAGGCCGTTGAGGTCGTCCACCTGCATATGCAGTTTGCGGTACTCCTCGCAGACATTTTGTGCAAAAGGAAGCAGCCGCAGACCGTCTGACGTAATGCGCACGCCGCCCCGCCCGCGCTCCAGCAAAGTCACCCGCCACTCGCTTTCCAGGTCGGCAATCATGCGGCTGATGCCCGACTGCGAGTAGTTTAGCAGTTTCGCCGCGCGCGTAAAGCTGCCGCACTCTACTGTTTTGATGAACGCCATGTATTTTGAAATACAGGATTCCATTTTTGTACCGCCTTTCCATCTGCAATTGTAATGATATATATGACAAATATTCGCTTTTCAGATACTTAATTTTATGATACAATATTTTAGAAGACATGTCAAGTACAAAGTGAAAGAAGTTTTTAGATTGAAAAGCAGCGAAGCCGAGTTTTTCGGCAGCGAAAATGTGTGGAAAATACTGTTGCGGATAGCCCCGCCCGTCATGGCGGCGCAGCTTATACAAGCGCTTTACAACATAGTTGACAGCTTTTTCGTCGGCAGGTACTCCCCTGCGGCGCTTACGGCGCTTTCGGTGATCTACCCCGTGCAGCAGTTGATAACGGCGATCGCGATAGGCACGGGCGTGGGCGTGAACGCGCTGATGGCCAGGCAGTACGCCGAGCGGGACGACATTTCGGCGGAGAAAACGGCGGGCACGGCGACCCTGATAGCGTGCGGATTATGGCTGATATTCGCGGTCGCGAGCGTGATATTTTTGAAGCCTTTCTGCCGATCGTCGGCGGCTACGGGCGCGGCGGCGGAGTGCGCATTGCAGTACGGCAGGATAGTCAGCGTCGGCAGTATCGGTATATTTTTGGAAAGCGTGTGGACGAAGATACATCAAGCGTCGGGCAATATGCGGCTGCCGATGATAGCGCAGGCGGTCGGCGCAGTGGTGAATATCCTGCTAGACCCGCTGATGATCTTTACGTTCGGGCTGGGCGTGAGGGGTGCGGCGTGGGCGACGTTAATCGGGCAATTCACGGCGGCTGCTATAGTCGGCGCGAAAGGGATACGCCGTCCGCCGAAAGCGAGCGAATTCGGGCAGTTCACGCGGCAGATATTCTCGCTCGGCTACCCCTCGATATGTATGCAGGCGCTTTACACCTTTTACATCGCGGCGCTGAACATGATACTCGCGGGCTTCGGCGACAGCGCGGTGACGGTACTGGGGCTTTACTACAAATTGCAGGCGTTTTTCTTCATACCCTTCCTCGCGCTGCAAAGCTGCATCGTGCCAGTTATCAGCTACAATTTCGGGCGCGGCGACATCGCGCGGTGCAGAAAAGTCTTTAGCTGCGCGGTGACGGTTTCAGTCGGCATGGAGCTTATCGGCACGGCGGCCTTTGAGCTTTTCCCGCGGCAGCTCATCATGATATTTTCGCGCGAAGCGGAAGTCATAAGCTTCGGGATAATCGCGTTTCGGATAATAGCGCTGAGCTTTGTGCCGATAGTTTTTTCTCTGATGCCGCCGACCTTTTTCATGTCGATAGGGCTTTCAAAGCGCAGCGCATTTCTCTCGATCTTGCGGCAGGTGATATGCTTCGTGCCGATATTCAAACTGCTCTCGCTGGCGGGGCTGAACGCCTGCTGGTGGGCGTACCTCATTACCGAGCTGATAACAGGCACGGTCGCGATGGCGATGTAGTTTAGCGTGACGAAGCGTTTGCAGAAAAATTAGCGGGCGCACTTGAAAAAATTTCTGAATTGTGGTATAATACTTCTATACTCAAAGAAAGGAAATTTGACAAATGTCTAAAATATGCAAATCGTGCGGCAAGGAGTACAAGGGCGAATTTTGCGAGCACTGCGGCTACGGCGACCCCAATCTCGAAATAAAAGCCGCTAAGAAATATCAGACGAACAAGCCCGTGCGCTTTATGACGGCTGAGGAAAAGGAAGAGCATTACAAAAAGCTGAAAGAGGCTCAGCGCGATAAAAACGGCAAGAAAAAGCGCGACCCTAAGATGGTTCGCCTGCTGATAGTGCTGGCTATCGCGGCGGTGCTTATAGTGGTCGGCACGCTTTTCGGCACGGGCGTTATCGGCTTTAGCGAAAAAAGCAGCGACGTTGTGGACAAATATCTGACAGCGATAAACGACCGCGATTTCGACAAATACAGCTCTTGCTTCCCGAAAGAGATGCAGAAAGACTACGAGAGCGACCTCAAACTTTCTGAGATGGGCGACAAGGAATACATGGAAACTTTTGCCTCCGATTTTGCGGACACCTACGGCGATGATTTCAGTATAGGCTGGAAAATCCAGAGAGCTGACGAGCTTACCGAGTACAGTTTAGACGGATACAAAGAAGCCTACGGCACTGTTCCCGAGATAAGCGAGGCGAATTTGGTAGTAACCGACGTGACGTTCAAAGGCTCGAAAGGCGAGGAAACTTTCCGCATGAATTTCTACGTCGGCAAGGTCGGCAGGCATTGGAAGCTTTTCAATCTGCAATACGAACCGGGAATCATCACGCCCGATATGGAGATAACCTCTTCATTCGCGGACAGCGGTGTGGACAGCGCGTCGGAAAGCGCTGCTGATAGTGCGGAATAAAAACTCAACAAACAAAAAAAGACCTCCGAAAAGCTCGGAGGTCTTGCTGTTTTACGGGGTCACTTGCCCAGGAATTTCAGATTTTTCTCGATAAGCTCGCAGCGCTGTTTTACGCAGTCTACCGAGCGCAGCGGGTCTGACGGAGTGTTGAAAGTGTAATCCATCAACTTCTCGATAGTGGTCGAAGCGACGTGCACGCGGGTATCGGAAGAAGCGTAGTAGATGTAAACATCGCCGTTTTCGCGGACGATAGCACCGTTTGTAAAGCAAACGTTTGAAACGTCGCCGACTCTCTCAGCGCCGTGCGGAGCGATGAAAAGTCCCGAAGGCTCGGCGATAAGCTTAGAGGGGTCGTTGAGGTCGGTCGCGAAAACGTAAATAACGTAGCGCAGACCTGCGGCGGTGTTTCTAACGCCGTGCGCGATATGTATCCAGCCCTTGGGGGTCTTTATCGGAACAGCGCCCGCGCCGTTCTTGACCTCGGTGATGGTGTGGTAGCGGCGGGGAGAGATTACCTTTTCCTCGGTGCAGATAACGGGGTTCGTGATGTCCTCGCAAAGACCGAAGCAAACGCCGCCGCCCGAGCCTGTTTCGATAAAATCGTCCTGCGGACGGGTGTAGAAAGCGTATTTGCCGTCAACAAATTCGGGGTGGAGAACTACGTTTCTCTGCTGCGGCGACTTCGATTTCAGATTCGGCAGGCGCTCCCATGTAACGAGGTCTTTGGTGCGAACAATGCCCGCCTGCGCGGTAGCCGCGGAAAGGTCATTGACGGAAGTATCCTTGCTTTCAGAGCAGAAAACGCCGTATATCCAGCCGTCCTCGTGCTGAGTAAGGCGCATATCGTAAACGTTGGTTTCGTCAGGCTCGGTATCGGGCAGGATAACGGGGTAATCGCGGAAGCGGAAACCCTCGGTAGGGCTGTCGCTCTCGGCAACTGCGAAGAAAGACTTGCGGTCGCTGCCCTCAACGCGCGCTACAAGGCAGTATTTGCCATTAAGATAGATAGCTCCCGAATTGAGCACTGCGTTTATGCCGAGGCGCTCCATAAAGTGCGGGTTAGTAGCGGGGTCAAGATCATATTTCCAGATGATAGGCGCGTGGTCGGCGGTGAGAACGGGGTTCACATAGCGGTCGTAAATGCCGTTATAGCTGTCCGCCTTGCGGTTTTTGCGGTTGATAAGCTCCTCATATCTCGAGGTAACATAAGCTTTGTTAGTTTCAAATTCGTTCATATTACGTTCCCTTTCATGGTTATTTTTTTATAAATATATTATACTATATCGCGAAAAAAATTGCAATAGGCGCGCGCGGGCTTAAACGTTTACAATAACGATTACAAAAAAA
>DBEZOM010000015.1:0-13424 GCA_048252855.1 Ruminococcus sp. | reverse complement strand
ATTATATATAGGCACTGTTTTGGAACGCGAAATTTACAGGAGATGATATAAATGGGAAAAGTTATAGTTATAACGGGGCACTACGGCGCGGGCAAGACCAATTTTTCGATAAATCTGGCGCTTGCACTCGCGCAGGAACAGCCGCAGGCGCGGATAACTGTCTGCGACCTCGACATAGTGAACCCCTATTTCCGCACCGCCGACCACGCGGAACTTTTTGAGCGGCACGGCATAAAGCTCATCACGCCGCTTTTTGCGAACACATCGCTTGATATTCCCGCGCTGGGGTTCGACATGGCGGGCGAGGCGGCGCAGAGCGACCTGCTGATACTAGACGTAGGCGGCGACGAGCAGGGGGCTATCGCGCTGGGACGGTACGCCGACGTGCTGAGCGGCGCGCAGGGGCTTGAAATGCTGTATGTGGTCAACCGCTGCCGCAAGCTCACCGAAAGCCCGCAGGAAGCGCTTGAGCTGATGTACGAGATAGAGCAGGCGGCACGGCTGAAACACACGGGCGTGGTCAACAACTCGAATCTCGGCGCGCTCACCGACGAGGAAACGCTCCTGCGCTCGGTGCAGTACGCCGAGGACATCTGCCGCGAGGCGGGTCTGCCGCTGAGATACACCGCCGTGCGCAGCGAGCTTTTTGACGCGCTTTCGGACAAGCTTCCCTGCCCGCTGAAATGTGAGGTATATGTGAAACCTGTGTGGGAATAAGACACTTTTACCCAAAAATCAAAAAGTGTTTATTGATAAAAACAGCAAAAAGAGTATAATAAATAAGTGGGGGATAAGCTTTGCGGCAGCGAAATGCGCGCAGGCTTTTCCCTCAAATTGCGTAATGAAGCACGCAGGGCGCGTGTGGATATATATGGAGGTTCAAATACTCGAGATGAAAATGAAAGTTATCGAAGACCGCTGTAAGGGCTGCGGTCTGTGCATATCGGTCTGCCCAAAGAAAATACTGGCTATGCAGACCGAAAAGAGGAACAAGAGGGGCTGCTTTACCGCCGTCTGCACCGACCAGCAGGCTTGCGTATGCTGCACAATGTGCGCGCTGATCTGCCCCGACTGCGCCATAGAGATAGATAAGCCCGATAAGGAGGCGTGAGAGATGGCTGAGAATACTAAAAGCGGCGAAAAATATTTGATGAAGGGCAACGAAGCGCTTGCCGAAGCGGCTATACGCGCGGGCTGCAAATGCTTTTTCGGTTACCCCATAACCCCGCAGACCGAGCTTGCGGCTTACATGGCTAAGCAGATGCCGAAGCGCGGCGGAGTGTTTTTACAGGCTGAGTCGGAGCTGGCGGCGGTAAATATGCTGCTGGGCGCGGCTTCTTCGGGCGTAAGAGCCATGACTTCATCCTCCAGCCCCGGAATATCGCTGAAATCTGAGGGAATATCGTACATGGCGGGCAGCGACCTGCCGGCAGTTATCATAAACGTACAGCGCGGCGGCCCGGGACTCGGCTCTATACAGCCCTCGCAGGCAGACTATTTTCAGGCGACGCACGCTATGGGCCACGGCGACTTTAACATACTGGTATTCGCGCCGAACTCGGTGCAGGAGATGGCTGACCTCGCGGCACTGGCTTTCGACAAAGCCGACGAATACCGCATACCCGCGATGATACTTGCAGACGGTCTGCTCGGACAGATGATGGAGCCCGTAAGCTTTCACGAGATAGAGCCTGCGCACACTGACAAATCAGGCTGGGCGGCGAACGGCCACAAGAACAAGCGCGACCACCACATAATAAATTCGCTTTACCTCGACGCGCCGACGCTGGAAAAAATAGTGCGCGAGAGGTACGAAAGATACGCCCTTATCGAGAGCCGCGAGCAGCGCAGCGAAAGCTTTATGTGCGAGGACGCGGAGATACTCGTGGTAGGCTACGGCGCGGCGGCTAGAGTTGCGAAGTCAGCGGTAGCGCAGGCGCGCGCAGAGGGCATAAAGGCGGGCCTTTTCCGCCCCATAACCCTTTACCCGTTCCCGAAGGACGCGCTGAGAGAAGCTGCGGCGGGCGCAAAGGTGCTGCTGGATACCGAGCTTTCTATGGGTCAGATGATAGAGGACGTAAAGCTTGCTATAAACTGCTCGAAGCCCGTGGAATTTTACGGCAGAACGGGCGGCGTAGTGCCTACGCCTGGCGAGATACTGGAAAAGCTGCGCGAACTGAACGGAGGTATATAAAATGTCGGTAATATTTAAAAGACCGCACGCCCTGCTCGACGTGCCGACCCACTACTGCCCCGGCTGCGGACACGGAATAATCCACAGACTGGTCGCCGAAGTCATCGACGAGATGGGCATAGAGGGCGAAACGGTGGGCATATGCCCCGTTGGCTGCGCTGTAATGGCGTATGACTATTTCGGCTGCGATATGGTGGAAGCACCCCACGGCAGAGCGCCCGCAGTCGCGACAGGCGTAAAGCGCTCGAACCCGAACCTGCACGTTTTCACATATCAGGGCGACGGCGACCTCGCGGCTATCGGCACGGCTGAAACTGTACACAGCGGCACGCGCGGCGAGAACATCGTGATAATATTCGTAAACAACACCACCTACGGCATGACGGGCGGACAGATGGCGCCCACCACCCTGCCCGGTCAGGTAACGCAGACCACGCCATACGGCAGAGATGTGCACACGGCGGGCCACCCCGTAAAGATATGCGAGCTGATGAGCACGCTGGACGGCGTGGCGCTGGCGCAGAGAGTAGCCATCGACTCGCCCGCGCACATTCGCGAGGCTAAGAACGCCATTCGCAAGGCTTTCGACAACGAAGCGAACGGCAGAGGGCTTTCGATAGTAGAAGTGCTCTCGACCTGCCCGACAAACTGGGGCGTTACGCCTACCGAGGCTATGGAATTCGTGCGCAGCGACATGATACCCTACTACCCGCTCGGCGTTTACAAAGACGTCACCGCTGGCGAAAAGGAGGCGCGCTGAGATGGAAGTTTCAATAATTTTGGCGGGCTTCGGAGGACAAGGCATACTTTTCGCAGGAAAAGTACTGGCTTACTGCGCGATGGAGGAGGGCAAAAAGCTGACATGGCTGCCCTCATACGGCCCAGAGATGCGCGGCGGCACGGCTAACTGCTCGGTCTGCATATCAGACGAGGACATCGGCTCGCCGATAATCCAGAACCCCGACATACTCGTCGCGATGAACGGCCCTTCATACGAAAAATTCATCGGCGCGGTAAAGAGCGGCGGAAAAGTTTTTTACGACAGCAGCATGATGAGCGGCGTGGAAGAGCGCGGCGACGCGGATATGTACGCCGTGCCCGCCTCAGACCTTGCGGAAGAGCACGAGCTTTACGGCGGCGCGAACATGATCTTGCTGGGCAAACTGCTTGAGATAACGGGACTTTTCAGCGACGAAACGGTAGAGCGCGCGCTGAAAAAGTGCGTTGCGCCAAAGCGTGCGCGGCTCATCCCCTACAATATGCAGGCGGTCGCGCTGGGCAGAAAATCGTAACAAGCGTAACAAACGTAACAATTTCAAATAAAAAATGCGCAGGCACTTTTTTGAGCGTCTGCGCTTTTTTTGTGTAATTATGTATCGCCGAGGTTTTTCAGACTGCACCGCATTATCGCCGCACCGACAATATCTGCCAAAAACCAGCCTATCGGGATAGACCACCATATGCCGACAACGCCGACGGCGGGCGAGATGGCGTATGCCAAAGCGACGCGCGTGCCGAGCGAAATGACGGTCAGCAGCAGCGACATTTCGGGGCGATTGACCCCGCGGAAGTAGCCGTAGAGCAGGAAAAGCACGCCGATACCGACGTAAAAAGCGCCCTCTATCCGCAGGTAGCGCACGCCGATCTGCACGACCTCGCCGCCCTTTGCGAAGATCTGCATAAGCTGCGCGGCGAAGATATTGACGGCAATGGAAACTGCGGCGCAAAAGCCTGCGGTGAGCGCCATCGAGCTTTTAACGCAACGGCGGATACGCCCGCCCTCGCGCGCGCCGAAATTCTGAGAAATGAAGAGCGAAAACGCGCTGCCGAACTCCTGCGCGGGCATATAGGCGAGGGTGTCGATCTTGACGGCGACGGTGAAAGCCGCCATAACGAACGTGCCGAAGCTGTTGACCAGCCCCTGTATCATCAAAATGCCGAAATTCATGACCGACTGCTGCACGCAGGCGGCGGAGGACATACGCGCGACCTCGCCGAGAAGCGAGCGCGAGAGCAAGCGGCGACTGAACTGCGGGCGCAGCGAGCTTTCGCGAACGAGCGAGAACACCGCTAATCCCGCGCCTGCGAGCGCCTGAGAAATGAGGGTCGCCCATGCCGCGCCTTTTATGCCCATCGAGAATTTTGCCACAAACAGTATGTCGAGCAATATATTCACAGCCGACGATATGCCGAGAAAAACGAGCGGCGTTACCGAATCGCCCAGACCGCGGAGCATGAACGAGTAGTAATTATATAAAAATATGAAACACATTCCGATGAGAATTATCCGCACATAGTCTGACGTTAGGGACATTATCTCGGCGGGGGTTTTCAGCAGGCGGAGTATCTGCGGCTGAAACACAAGCGCCGCAAGCTCAATAATTACAGCGGTAGCGCCGATGAGCAACAGCGAAAGGCTAATGACATCGGCGAGTTTGCGGGAGTCTTTTTTGCCGCCGTAATAAGAAACGAGCGAACCCGCACCCATGCACAGGCCGATGATTATGGAATATATGAAAGTAGTGAGCGTATATGTACTGCCGACGGCAGCGAGGGCGTTATCGCCCAAACAGCGCCCGACGATGAGGGTATCAGCGAGGTTATAAGCCTGCTGAAGCAGGTTGCCGAGTATCATCGGCGCGGCGAAGGAGCAAAGCGCGGCGGTGATACTGCCGCGGGTAAGGTCTTTTTTCATAAATGTGCCTCGAAAAAAATTGATGTTTATATTATTTTAGCACATTTTTTGGGGGTTGGCAAGGGGGTCAGAAGCCTATCTTGTGCGGTTTGGAGGGGGTGGCCAAGTCCAAATTCTCGTCGGCGATGTAGTCTTCAACGTCGGAAACGATTATCATATTGTCAGGCTCTTCATCGCCCTCCGTGCGCAAATTCTGATCCATTATCACCTGCTCGGCGATATTCCGCACGGCGCGGGCGTTCGCGAAATTCGGCTGAGCGCGATAATGGTCGGCTATGTCGAGCAGCAAGTCGAGTGCGCGCGGCTCGATCTCGTAACGCTTTTTATGCAGGAAATTCACGGCTATCTCGCCAAGCTCTTCGCGAGTGTAGTCTGGAAAATCGAGCGTGAACTGTATGCGCGAGGCGAGCCCCGTGTTCATCGCCAAAAAGTCCGCCATCTCCTGCTTGTAACCCGCCATGATAACGCAAAAGCTGCCGCGCTTATCCTCCATCTGCTTTAGCAGCACCGCCGCCGCTTCGTCGCCGTAACTGCTCTGCGCAAGGCTGTAAGTTTCGTCGATGAAAAGCACGCCGCCCATTGCTTCGCTGATCTTTTCAAGCGTTTTTGAAGCCGTTTCGCCAACATATTTGCTGACAAGCCCCTGCGCGTCGGTTTCCGTCAGTTTAGCTTCGGGCAGCACGCCCGCCTCGTACAAAATGCTCGAAAGTATCCGCGCGACCTCGGTCTTGCCCGTACCGGGGCTGCCGCAGAAGCACATATGCAGGTTCAGATCAGGGTCGCCCTTGTTGCGCTTGGCATAAGCTTTTATCTTCTTCACCATGCGCTTCACGCTCCGCAGACCCACCAACGCTTCGAGCTCTTCTTCGGCGGTCAGCACCCTCTTGGCCGCGTTCTCGCCGCTTGCAGATATGTTCACGCCGCTGTCCTTTATGTATGCGTTAACGTCTGCCAGCTCTATCGCCTTGTTTTCCGTGCCAACACAACGGACATTTTGGCACATTATTACCTGCTCGATGATGTTTCTCACCTCTCGAGCGTTGGCAAAATTCGGCTCTTTGCGCCTGCGGTCGGTGATGTCCAGCACCCTTTCCGCCGCGGCTTCACTGATGGAATATCCCCTGCCGCTCAGCATGATGCGCACTATCTGCGCAAGCTCGCCGCGCGAGTAATTCGGAAAATCAAGCGTAAACTGTATGCGCGACTGAAATCCCGGATTTGCCGCCAGCATTTCAGCCATCTGATTTTTGTATCCCGCGAGTATAACGCAGAATTTTCCGCGCATATCCTCCATAGCCTTTAGCAGAGTCGAGATAGCTTCTAAGCCGTAATCGTCGCCGTCGCCCTGCGCCAGCGAATATGCTTCGTCGATAAACAGCACACCTCCCATAGCCTCAGCTATCTTTTCCGAGGTTTTCAAAGCCGTCTGACCCAAATAGCCTGCCACCAGCCCGCTGCGGTCGGTCTCTACCACCCTATCGGTAGGCAGCAGACCGTTTTCGTGGAGAATGCCCGCTATCACGCGCGCCACCTCGGTCTTGCCCGTGCCGGGATTTCCGAGAAAGCACATATTGAGATTTATCTCAGCACTGCCCTTGTTCGCCAGCGCATACGCCTTTATCTTTCTGACGCTGTTTTTCACGCCCTCAAGCCCTACTAGCTCTTCGAGCTTATGTTCGCTTTTTCCGATGACGAACATTCCTTTTGAGCCGTTCATGTAGTGCCAAACGTCCAGCTCGAGCATTTTATCATACAGCTCAAAAAGTGCGTATTCGCTCTTGCCGCTAAGAAAATCTTCGGCATTGACTACATCTAAAACAGCCTGAAAACGCCTTATAAACGCGTTTTTCAGCAGTGCAGAGCAACTCTCGGCATCCATTTCACCCGCCGCGCCATTTACGTCATAAACGAACGAGCGCGCCTTTATCGGTGCAGCCATCAGCAGGTACACCGCGCTCCACAAAGTTTTCAGCATTTCGCCAAGTTCCTCAGAGCCGTCTGAAAAAATATCTGCAACGTACTTTTTGTTAAGCACCTTTTCGCAGTCGGCGATCTTCTTTTCGATAAGCTCGCGCCAATTATCGGGCTTTGGTTCATCTTTTTTCTTGCGCGGCGCGTAGGCTATATCATAAGCGCGGCCGTAGATATTGTTCATACGGATAAATTTGTATATCTTGTCCGCAAGCTTATCTATCAGCCCGATAAGCTCATCGGCGCTCTCTATCAGCTCGTCGTTCGGCGTTTCGGAATAGCTCAGCCCCACGTCGGGTATATCCGCCGCTTCAAACTCTGCCGATATGCCAAACTCGGGCAGTACGAGCTGCAAAAGCTCGGCAGTATTTTCAGAGATCTTTATAAACTGCGCCGCGTCCGCCTTATAATTTTTGCCGAAATGCTCGTGAAAAAAGCTGCGCATCTGCTCGGCGCTCTGCTTTAGCCGCTTGTAAAAATCCTCAGTCTTGCCCGCCCCGCTGACATATTTTTTTATAGCCTCCGCATTCGGAAAGCGCTCCAGATCTTCCGCCAGCCCTTTAAAATCTGCCTTGCTTACGTCTATACCCGGGTCGATAATCTTATTTACAAAGTTTACCATCTCAGCTTTCAGCACGGCTGAGCGCTCGTTCGGCAGCTCGTACATCATATATCCGCATATCGGGCAGACGACATTGCTGCCATTCAGCTTTTTCAGATCGTTTTCATCAAGCTGCGCCGACTCTCCGCAGCAGATACATTTATAATTTTTCATCAGTAATTTACTCCTAAAGCTATCTTCGCGGCTTCAAGCGGTGTGGAATAAAACTCCGCCGTGATCTCGCTTTTTAAATTATCCGAAAGCAGCTCATAGCTGTTTCTGCTGTTTTCTGGCAGAAGTATTTTTTTAGCGCCCGCGTTTGCCGCCGCAATTATTATCTCGTCAAGCATCATGATAACGGGCATAGTTTCGCCCGACATTACCACCTTTCCGCATACCGCCAGCGATGGCGATACCGAGCGGTTGGATATTGCCGAAAACAGCCCCACTACCTCGGCTACCGAGACCTCGTCGCTTACTCCGCAGTTTTGCAGATCGTTGAAATACAGGCTGTAATCATACTTCTCGTACTTTTGCGAAATAAGCTCTCGCGCGCTTTCGGCAAAGCAGTTGAAAGCCGCGGTAATGCTGTCCTTTACGTCCTTCGTGTTTCTCGTTCCGCTCGAGATACCCTCTACATTGCGGAAGCTGATAGTGCCCGTTCCTTCGTAGATCAGCTTGTTTTCCAGACGGTATACACCCACTCTGTTGTCCTGCGAGCGGCCTACTGCGTAAACGTAGCCCGGCTTTTCAAAAGCTGCGGGTATAAGCGTTTCCTGCGAAACTTCTGGCAGCGGCACCACGTGCTCCTCGCCGGTTTCGAGGTCGATATAGCCAAGACCCACGTCGCTGTATTCCGCGGGGTTCATCTTCCTAAGCTGCTCTTTTACTCTGCGGCGGCACTCTATCGCGTACTCCAGCAGCTCGCGCGCCTGCTCTTTATCAATGTTCTCATCGGGATAGATAAGCTTTGCAAGACCCGAAAAAGTGCGCCTTACAGACGTATCGTCGCGAGTTTTGAAATTGTCGTTAAGCTCAAAATATTCGCCGAAAGAATTTGTAAAATCATACTTTCTCATAGCGTGGCAAAATTCGGAGAAGCAGTCTGAGATGAGCCCGTAGCGGCAAGTGAAAAGCGCAGAGCGCAGCTTAGGCGTTTCCCAGCCGGGAAGATACGCGTGTATCCTATCGAAAAAGGCCGAGTCGTTATTAAAATCGGCGGGGAAAGGCTCGAAGAGATTTGCCGTGCGCAGCATATCCGAAACGCTTCTGAAAGTGTTTCCCTCAAATGCTATGGAAGCGTCGCTGCTTATAGAATCGCTGCCGCGGGCAAAGCTGCCGTTTGACATATAGTTTTTCATGATCTGCACCATATCGCCCGAAGAATTCGTTATGCCGCCCACCTCGTCAAAGGCTATGCAGTCCCAGTTGCCGACAAGGCCTACTCGGTGCGAAGCCATGTTGTAAAACATATTTGAAACAGTAGTGTGACCGCTGCTCATAAGTATAGAGTAAGGCGAAAGCTCGCTGTAAGCGTGAGATTTGCCCGTGCCGCGCGGCCCAAGCTCGACCAAATTATAATTCTTCTGTATAAACGGCACGAAGCGCAGCAGATAGTGGAATTTCTGCCTTTCGTTTAGCTCGTCAGGCTCGTACCCCGCCGAGCGCAGCAGCAGCGCTATCCACTCGTCTTTAGTGAACTGCTTTCTGACCTCAAGGATCTCATCTAGGTCGAGGTTCGCCATCTGTATCGGTTTCAGCGCCGCTATTGAGAAAGGCGAAGCGTACCTCGACTTTCTCTTTTTCTGCTTCTTTTGCCGCTTCTTATTACCGCCGAAAATATCTTCTTCAAAGCTCTCTTCATCCTCTTTTTCAAGACCCACATATTCTATCTTTATGATGCACCATATGCCGCCGATGAGCAGCTTTTCGTTGTGCACTACAAGGTCGGAATTGACCGCGAAATCTTTCAGATCGAGGTTTGTGAAGCTTGCAACATACTTATCCTCAATTTCGTCGAGCCGCACCGTGACCTTATCTATAATGGTGTACTGCCCGTTTTCCTTTATCTTTGATTTTACATAATCGCTCTGATCGGGGCGCACATAATTTTCGCTGAGTATCCTCTTTATCTTTTCAAGCCCCAGCTTCATAGTTTCTTCGTCGTCGGTAGTGCAGTACATTCCCAGCAGGTATTCAAGCACATATGTAGGCACATTCGCGCCCTTTTTCATCAGCGAAGTAAGGTCTTTGCGAACTGCCTTGCCCGGAAAAGCATCTATTACCTTCTGATCGAACTTATCCATCATATCTCCTCCTATCATATTTCCATCGAGTTTAAGGCAACGCCGCAGTTTTCCGCTCGGCATTGCCCTAAATATCAAGCATCAAAAATCAAAATCGTTTGCAAACGCAATTTTTATCGAAAATTCGGTGCGCTCTATTATATCGCCCGTTTCTTTATCCACTATGTTCAGATAGTACGTGGCGCTGCTGTCGAAATCAGCATTTTTCAGCGTGAACCTTAAGTTATAAACAAGCTCCTGCGGCTCTCCCGCTTTATCGGCGGCGATCGTCAGAACATCGCTTACGGGCTTTGAGAGCCTATCGCAGAAATATATCTCGTACACCGCGGGCACGGTCTTTCCGCCTACCGGTTCGGTCTGCATAAAGCTTAGCGAGAATATATTGTTGCCTACCCTGCGGGTGGTGCTGATAAGCTTCAGCTTTACTTTCTTTATATCGACAAAGTGCTTTGAGCCTGTGCGGATATTTTTGAACGTGATAACGGGCACGCAGCATTCTTGAAGCGATACGCCGCCGTGAACGTAATTCATACCGCCGCCCTGCTTTTTGAGCCGCACGTTTTCATACGGGGTAAAGCCCGTTAAATTCGGCGAAAAATCATCCAGCGGTATCTTCATCAGTATGTCAGAGCTGCTGTTTTTATCGGCAATGATGTACCTTCTGCCAGTTTCGCGCACCGCGCCTTTAACAAGATCTGTATCCGCCTTTTCGCTCTCGGAAAGCGCCTCGTGGGAATACAAAAAGCCGTGGTCTGCGGTGATTATTATATTCGATCCGCTCATGGAATTTGCGATGAGGCGCACAAGGTTTTTCAGCTCCTCTACCGCTTCGGCGCAGGCTTCAAATATCTGCCTTTCGGTACTGGCTTTGTCGCCAACGGCGTCGATCTTGTTGTGGTAGATGTACACCATATCCGCCCCGCTGACAAGCTCGCGGCGCTGCTGCTTATTCATAGAGATAAGCGCTTCATAGGTGACAGCGCAGTTTTTCGGCGAATACTTTTTGAGTATCTTATCGCGGCTGTCAGTGCCGTCGGCAGGTTCGCCGTCGCAGAGAACTTTCATATCGTCAGTAAGCGAGAGCGTTTCGTGCGGCAAAAGCGCCGCCATGCCCAGCTTAGTTATGCTCGGGAACACCGACTGCACCGCAGCTATATCAGCCGTGCCGTGAGTTTCCTGCACCAGATTTTCGCAAAGCTCCGCCGCCGTTTCATAGCGCAGTGCGTCTGAAATTATCACAAAAACTCTGCCGCTGTCGTGTATCAAAGGCTCTATTTTCTTGCTGAAAAGCTGTTCCTGCTGAGAAATATCGGGCAGAGCAAAACCGCCGCTAAAGCTGTTCTTTATCAGCGCGCACCATGCGCCGTTAAGCTCGGCGAGATACCCGCCCTTGTATATATTTTCCGCGGTAAGCATCGCCTGCTTGAAAAGATCGTCCAGCTCACCCGAAGAATTTACCAAGCTTTTGCGAAAAGCGATGTGCAGGCGGCGGTAGTATGTATCCATGATATACGCCCCGCCGACGTACTCTTTCCAAAGCTCGGCGTATGTGCCGAAATGAAAGCCCGAGATATGATCGTAATGGAACTTCTGCATCTGCGCGATATAGTACAGCCCGTCATACAGATATGCGAATCTGTCATACCATTTGGAAGTACGGCGGCTTTCGCAGGCTTTAAGTATCTCTTCGATCTTTATCGTGCCCTCGCCGATCTCTTTCATATATCTGCCGACTACGGCTTCGTCCACGCACGGCAGACCGTCTGAACGCAGCAGGGCTTCGGTATCAAGCTTCTCAAGCCGCGCCGCAAGACCAAAACGCTCGGATATATCGGCGGCGATCTCAAAAAGCCTGCCGCTTTCGGGCGAGGAATTCCACTCGTCGACAAAAGCGTAGCAGGCGGGCTGATTTTCGGGAGTGATGAACCGCTCAAGACCCGCAAGCACGCCGTCATCGCCGACGGTGGAAAAAGCCGTAAGCAAGATATGCACGGCGAGGTCGGAAAGCAGGCGCTTATCATCGCAGTAGCCTGTATAGCGGGCAGCCATCTCCCAAAGCGCCTGCTCGCTGCCGAATTTTTGTATCTGCGCCAGCGCGCGGTTATCCTCATCATAGAGCGAATCGCAGAGAATGGCGCGCAGTACGCCCGAAGCGGTATTCTGCTTAGTGCCCGAAAGCACCGCCATTATCGAGATGTGCAGCTGACCGGGATTTTCGTAATTTGTACCGAGGGCGGCAAGCTTGGCAATGCGCTCTTTGCTCTCAAAAAACTTTATGTAATGCTTCATGGCTCGGCGAAGCTGAACGGTTTGAGGGATATTCAGCTCGTCCATCAGCATGGAGATAAGGTCGGCGCGGAACTCTTCGCTGTAAAGCTGAATATCGCGCAGCCAGTTATCGGCATAGTCGGCGTACACCAGCGGATCGTAAACGAGATAATCGCTCGCGGTATCGGTCTCGGAAAGAAGCATTTTTGCCGCGAAGAGATCGTTTTCGCGAAGGTGCAGAAGCTTTACATTCGGCAGATCAAGCTCGGGCAAGATGGACTCAAACTGGCGCTCGGGGTCGAACCAAAAGACTATGCGGCGCTCGTAACAATCTTTAAGCGGCTGAGAAAAGCGCTCTTTCAGCGAGCGATTTATTTTATCTATCGTCATTTTATCTTCTCCAGTATATCGGCGAATTTGGCGTAATTTACCTTTACGCCGTCGTCTAGGTCAATATCTATCATGCGGTCGGCGAGGTGGTGAACTTTTTCCTCGTAAGCGTTGATCTCGTCGAGCTGAGCGGTAAGCTTTTCCTGACGCTTTTTCAGCTTTACGCGGTCGGACTGCTGAGCCGTTTCGAGCTGATCGGCGAGCATGGCAAGCTGGGTGCGGTAGCGCTCTTGAAGCTCGTGGACGTAATCGGTGCGGACGGTCGCGACGGTGGTCTTAGTCCAGCGGTGCATATAAACGAGGGCTTTGAAGCCGTGTTTTTTGCCCGAGCTGAAAAGCCAGTATATCGGGCGTTTTTGGTAGATCTTACAATGATCGGCGTAGAAGCCCGTGATGAGGTAATTGCGTATCACCTCGCGGGGGGAGTCGCCCTTGCCCGCCAGCGCGGCGGCTATGAATTTAAGGTTTTCCTCCAAAGTATCCTCGCCGTAGACTTTTCTGACGAAATCCACCACTCGCGCGGTGAGGTCGTCCTCGAAGTAATCGTCATCGCAGATAGGGATAACGTTATCGGGGTCGGGGATGATGGTCTTATACTTAGAGGCGTCCCACTCGCCGCCCGCGAAGCAAAGCCCCTCGCAGTCTACGGAATATCTGCCGAAAAAGCAGCCTACGGCGTAGCTGATAAGGCTTTTTATCTCGCGCTGAAGGTCAGCCCTGCGGACGGTAACGTCCTTATCCTCGACCTCTGGCGAAAGCTCGTCCTGCAAGCCGTAGATGCCGATAAAAATGCGGTTTAGTTCTTCCTCGTTAGCCTTTAGCCGCTGAAAGCGTTCATCGCATTCGCGCTGCCATGCGGCGTATTTAGTTGAGATTAGTGTTGACATTGTTTTTTCCTTTCTTTTTCTCGCTTTTTAATCGCCTTTTTAGTTAGAAATACTGGATTAGTTTTAATAATCCTTATCAATTCTAACAAGGAGTTTTCCTCAATTACAATTT
>DBEZOM010000014.1:0-2981 GCA_048252855.1 Ruminococcus sp. | reverse complement strand
TTTTCATTAAAAATAACTGACATAGAGTATATACCTCCGCTTAAAAATATCAGATACATTATACCACAAAGCGACGAAAAAATCAATACAAATTTGTAAAAAAGCCGTGCAGAAACTGAACATTCCCACACGGCTGTAATTACTTGTATTTCATCGACTGTTCTACCGCCAGTCGGTCGCAGCGCTCGTTTTCGGGGTGGCCTGCGTGGCCTTTTACCCACACGAAGCGAACTTCGTGCTTTTCGAGCAGCGCCAGCAGCTTTTCCCAAAGGTCGGCGTTCAGCGCAGGCTTTTTGTCAGACTTCACCCAGCCGTTCGCCTGCCACTTTTTCGCCCAGCCCTTAGTCACCGCGTCGATAACGTATTTGGAATCGCTGGTGAGGGTGACTTTGCAAGGTTCTTTGAGCGCCGAAAGCGCGGCTATCACCGCCGAAAGCTCCATGCGGTTGTTGGTGGTATCCGCCGCCCCGCCCGAAAGCTCTTTTTCAGCGCTGCCGTAGCGCAGCACAGCGCCCCAGCCGCCCGGCCCGGGATTTCCCGAGCAAGCGCCGTCGGTGAATATCTCTACCTGCTTCATGCGCCCTTAAACTCCGCAGTTCTCGCAGTCTTCACAGTCGGCAAATTTACCGAGTATAGGCTCGGGGTCGATGCCGTTCTTGCGGTAATAGTCGGCAAGAGCAGCCTTAGTAGCCTGCTCAGCCAGTACCGAGCAGTGCAGCTTTGCAGGGGGCAGTCCGTCGAGAGCCTCTATAACTGCCTTGTTGGTAAGCTTTACCGCGTCCTCTACGGGCTTGCCCTTTATCAGCTCGGTAGCCATAGAAGAGGTAGCAACGGCAGCGCCGCAGCCAAAAGTCTTGAACTTAGCGTCGGTGATTATGCCGTTGTCTATTTTAAGGTACATCTTCATGATGTCGCCGCACTTAGCATTGCCTACTTCGCCAATGCCGTCGGCATTTTCGATCTCGCCAACGTTTCTCGGGTTGGCAAAGTGATCCATAACTTTTTCGCTGTAAATCATATTTCACGATCTCCTTACTTACGGATTTTTTATGGTTACTTTATCCTGCGGCAGCGCCGTTATGCCTTAGGCGTGCCGTCGGGGTTAAGATTTTCGTTCTTGCAAACTCTTTCCCAAAGGGGCGACATAGAGCGCAGGCGGGTAACTATGCCGGGCAGTACCGAAAGGATGTAGTCAACGTCCTCTTCGGTAGCGTCCTCGCCGAGCGAAAGGCGCAGGCTGCCGTGAGCTATCTCGTGCGGCAGACCTATCGCGAGCAGAACGTGCGAGGGGTCGAGCGAGCCGGAGGTGCAGGCAGAGCCGGAAGAAGCGCATATGCCGTTAAGGTCGAGCATGAGCAGCAGGCTCTCGCCCTCTATTCCGCGGATAGAAACGTTCACGTTTCCCGCAAGGCGCTGCTTAGCGTCGCCGTTCAGACGGGTCTGCGGTATCTTGAGTATGCCCTCTATCAGCTTGTCGCGCAGGGCGGAGATCCTAACTGTCTTTTCGGGAATATCGGCGCAGGCAGTTGTTATAGCCTCAGCCAGACCTACTATTCCGGGAACGTTCTCCGTGCCCGCTCTCTTGCCGCGCTCCTGCGCGCCGCCCGCGATGAGGTTCGGCAGAGCTATACCGTTTCTGATATAAAGCGCGCCTATGCCCTTGGGTGCGTGTATCTTGTGGCCCGAAAGCGAGAGCATATCTATATTCATAGCCTTAACGTCGATCTCTACATGGCCAACCGCCTGTACCGCGTCGGTGTGGAACATTACTTTCTTTTCCTTGCACACAGCGCCGATCTCGGGGATAGGCATTATAGTACCGATCTCGTTGTTTGCGAACATTATAGTTACCAAGCAGGTATCCTCGCGGATAGCGTCAGCCACCTGCTGCGCGGTAACTCTGCCGTATTCGTCTACGGGCAGATATGTTACCTCAAAGCCGTGCTTTTCGAGGTACTCGCAGGTATGCAGCACAGCGTGGTGCTCTACCGCGGTGGTTATGATGTGCTTCTTGCCCTTTTTAGCGCCCAGCTCAGCCGCGCCCTTTATAGCCCAGTTGTCCGACTCAGAGCCGCCGGCCGTAAAGTATATCTCGTTTACCTTAGCGCCCAGAGCAGCGGCTACTTTTTCTCTTGCAGCCAGCACAGCCTTAGCAGCGTCCATACCGAGCTGGTAAATGCTCGAAGCGTTGCCGTAGCCCTCTGTAAAGTAAGGCAGCATTACGTCAAGTACATTCTTGGTAACGCGGGTAGTAGCGGCGTTATCAGCATACACAAAACGTTTTTCCATAATTTATATCATTCCTTTCAGTTTTCTCTATCACAGTTGAACAGATATTCATCTGTTTCTTCTGCACTCTTTATTATATACCATTTTTCTATAAAATGCAAGAGCAAATCTGAATATTTAATAAATTATTCCTATCTTATCGCTGTGTTTTATAACAATTGGCTTTTTTCTGCTGCTCTTTTTTTCCTGCGGCGCTTGTATATAGCCGAAACGGCGGCGTAGATGTACGCCCCTGCCATACAGCCCGCGTAGTTTAGTATAAGGTCGTCCGCCTGAAGCTCGCCCAGCCGCGCCGCGAGCTGAGTTACCTCTATGAAAACCGTCAGCCCGCCACCTATCGCGCAGGTCTTTGCCACGGCGTAGCGCTTGAAGAAAAACGGCAGCGCCAGCCCCAGCGGCAGCAGCATGAGGAAATTCAGCAGGCCCTCCGCCGCCGCGAAAGCGCTGTGTTCCACGAATATCTGCCGAATAAAATCCACCCGCAGCGTGTAACGGTAGTAGGGGTACTGCTCGCGCATGAAAAGCGTGGTGACGAGCACATTGTATACGTATGTGTAAACGCCCACCACCAGCGCCGAGCGCCGCAGGCTCAGCCGCTTTGCCGAGCAGACCATTATCAGCAGCACCGCCATGAGTGAGAATATCAGGAATATCTCGCCGTTCCAGCGCGGGGCACGGTCGCGCACCACCTG
>DBEZOM010000013.1:0-18309 GCA_048252855.1 Ruminococcus sp. | reverse complement strand
GTAACCCGCTCACTCGCCCTTATTTTGCAGCATGAGCAGCTTGGTCTTAAGCACGGCCGCCTGCGTTTTCGCGTCGGGCAGTCCGTCGTTCATAGCCATATCGAAAACTTTGTCGAAAGGCAGCTTTATCACGTCGAGAAACTCGCCCTCGTCAAGGTGCTGCTCGCCGAAATGCAGCCCGCGCGCGAGGTACATATGTATTATCTCGGTGTCGTAAGCCACGGTGGGGTATATGCAGCCGAGGTATTCAAAGCTGTCGGCAGTCGCGCCCGTTTCCTCTTTCAGCTCTCTAATTCCGCACTCGCGGTGGTTTTCGCCAAACTCCAGCTTGCCCGCGGGCAGCTCGTAAAGCGCCGTTTGGAACGGGTAGCGGAACTGCTTTACCATATAAACGTTGCCCTCTTCGTCGAGCGGCAGAACGCACACGCCGCCGGGGTGGCGTATAAGCTCGCGCTTAGTCTTGTGCCCGTTATCCAGCTCCACGTCGTCTACATAGAGCTTTACCACCTTGCCGTCGTATATCTCGCGGCGCGATGTCATTTTTTCTTCGCTGTACATCTTAAAAGCACTCCCCTTTCAGGTATTTATATCACTGCTCGCCGCCGTTTTCAGCGCCGTCAGTATCCTGCTTGTCCTCGGCATTTTCAGCCGTGATGTCCTCCAGAGCCTTTTCAGAAGGCACTTCGCCCGGCTCTGAGGTAGTATTTTCGCCCTCGGGCAGCTCAGCCGCATTTGCGGGCTTTCTCTTCTTATCGTAAACGAAGCTTACCGCCATGTACACGATGAACACGCCCACGCCCGCTGCGGAGATCTTCTTGCCTGCGGAAAGACCCGCAGTTCTGTACTCGAAGTGTATATCGCTCTCGCCCGCGGGGCATCTGATAGCCATAAAGCCGTAGTTCGCCTTGTCGATCTGTACCTCTTCGCCGTTTACGGTAGCCGTCCAGCCCTCTTCGTAAGGTACGGAGAAGAAGAGCAGCTTGTCTTCTTTGAGATTTATCTTAGCGTCGAAGCCGTTGGTAGATTCCTTGAAGTAGTAGCAGGAGGTTGCGCGCTTTTCGGCGCAAACTTCCTCAAAGTGGTCTTGCGCCACGTCGGCGGAGTTGTACTCGTACTTCTTTAAAATATCCATGTATCTGCCCTTAGCCGCGTCGTCGAGCACTACCGCTTCCAGCAGCACGTTCGGGCGGCGGGTATCCTGCACGTTATCCACCGTTTCGGTATCGGTGTAATAATCGTAGGTGAAGCCCATTGGTATCCAGAACTGGTTTTCGTAGACGTTGAAGTCGTTTTGAGTGCCGATGTACTCAAAGCCGTTCAGACCGTTTACGGTAAGCGAAGCGGGCTTGTTGTCGGCGCGGTCGAAGTAATATCTTACCGAGAACATACTTCTCAGCGCGTAAAGGCTGGTAGGCATTCTGGAAGCAACGTCGCGCGTCTGACCGATGGTGGTGTAGAAATCCATTATCGAGGAGGGCACTACGCTGTGGAATGTACGCATAGAGGAAAGTCCCCAGAACATACACCAGTTATCCACATTTTCCGAAGTATCTATACGGTAGAAAGTATTGTCGTCGTAAAGGTGGTTGACCTCAGAAGCGTTATCCAGCTTGTCCATATCGAGGTTATCCTTGCCGTTTATAGCGTACTTGATGTACTCGTCATGTCCGCCGTCCTGAACAGCGCCGTAGTTTACGCCCGCGAACATCGTGATGATGCAGGCAGCCGCCGTAACGCCGGAAACTATGCGGCTGAAATTCTTAGTTCTGGGCAGGTAGTAGATTATTATGCCCAGTACAGCGGTGAGTATAGCCGTTACCGCAAACTGCATATAGTACATATCTACATACTGCGGCAGTTTGCCGAATACCGCCTTGCCGTCCTCCATAGTAGGCAGCATACCTATACCGAGGAAGATTATTACCATTACGACTACGAGCTTGAAGCCCTTCTTTAGGGTATCAGCGCCCTCTTCCAGCATTTTGGCGGTCATAAGGCACATTATCAGTATCGGCGCGAAGAACCATCTTGCGTAGTAGCTGCTGTTGAGCGCTACGAATACCGAGTTGAGCCAAGGCACGCACATCATTATGCCGCTGACGGCGATAAGTTTGGTAGCCCAGTGCTTTTTCTTATTGCGCATGAATGCGATAACGCCGCACATAGAGAACAGCGGCAGGTAGCCGGCTATCGAAGCCCAGCGCGCATTGTCAGAGCGCAGTATATTTACTCTCGCGGGCATATCGCTCATCATGAAGAAGCCCTGTATTATGCGGGGTATTCTCACACTCTCGTTGTAGAAGATCATATCTATGCCGTACAGGCGCGAATCTACGCGGGGGTTATTGAGCGTGTCGATGCAGGCGGGCAGGAAGATGAAGCAGGCGAGAGCCACGCCGAGCACTGCCTCAAAGCAAAGTCTGCCGAAGATCTTGAAATCCATCTTGAAATCTTTTTCGGTGCAGCGGATAAAGAAGTAGATAACTACGAACACTACCTCGCACACGAAGAAGAAGTAGTTTACAGTAGCGCAAAGAGCTACCGCCAGCGCGAAAACGCCGCGCCGCTTGTCCTGCGTGAGCATCTCAAACGTCAGCAGCAGCAGCGGGAAAAACGCCGTAACGTCGTGGAAATGGTTAAAGAACACATTGTAGAGCTGAAAGCCCGAGAACGCGTACAGTATAGCGCCGATAAAGCAGGCGTCGCGGTTCTGCACGAAGCGGCGTATGTAAGCGTAAGAGGTTATAGCCGCTACCGAGGTCTTTAGCGCCAGCATCCACGGCATAAGGTATTTCACCGCGCTGAGCGGGAAAAGCGTGGTCAGCCAGAAAAACGGGCTGCCCAGCAGGTAAAATGAATACGAGCCGATGAAGTTCGCGCCGAGGTCGGTGCCCCAGTCCCAGCCGAGGTTGCCGTTTCGCACCATCTCGTTGGCGTGCTGGTAAAACATCATCTGCTGCGAATTGAAATCGCCGTAATAGAGGAAAATACCGCCGTTTCGTATCATAGTCGGCAAAAATGCTATCATCATACCGAAGAACGAAACTACGAAAAGCAGCAGGTATCTCTCTCGCAGTTTTTTCTCACCGCTTTGGGTGAGAAGTCCCTTTTCTTTCATAATACAGTAAACCTTACCTTTCAGCCCATAAGGGCATTTATAGGCAACACCGCGAAACTATTGTGTGCGGATTGCGCCGTCAGATTTTTCGTCAGATTGTGCTAAAACGACGCAGGCTAACTGGCGTTAGTCAAGGAGTTTAAGTGCAAGATGGCGGAAAATATGCAAGCATGACGTGCACAAAGCCGTTAGGCGGTAGTTTCGCGGTGCTGCCTATTACATAAACACATCATAATTATATCACATTTGCTCACAAAATGCAATACCGCGCGGCAAAGTTTTGCCATAAATAAGTTTGCCGAAGCTGACAAAAAGCATTGACAATCGCGGGGCAAAGTTGTATAATAAATATGTACCCTGCCGCGTTTCCCGAAAGACCTATCTGACGGGCAGACCTTTGGCAGAGCGCATAAATATAAGCCCTGACGCGATAAAGCCTGCGCCGCTTTCGCGAAAGCGCCGATATGATACCGAAAAAGACCCCCATCTGCATATGCGGGCGGGGTCTGGATACCCGTATACATACGCGCTTTCTGCCGATTTGGCGGAGGGCGCTTTTTTGCGGCGTTTTCGCGGCGGGATAAGGAGGTAATATGAACAGGATAGCGCTGATAGGAATAATGGTAGAAAACACCGACTCTATACCGCGGCTGAACGACCTGCTGCACGGCTGCGCCGAGTACATAAAGGGCAGAATGGGCGTGCCGCACGCGGGCGGGCGCATACAGGTCATAAGCGTGGTGCTGGAAGCCCCTGCCGATAAGATAAACGCCCTCTCGGGCGCACTGGGCAGGCTGGAAGGCGTTACCGCAAAGACCATCTACGCAAAGGAGTGAGCCGCATGGATAACACCACTAACACCGAGCTGATAGAAAAGCTTTACGCCGGCGGCGGGCTTTGCGCCGAGGAATACGCGCAGCTTATAGCCACGCACACCCCGCAGGAGGCTCAGCTTCTATACTCATACGCCGACGCTCTGCGCGATAAATATTACGGCAAAGACGTTTACCTGCGCGGGCTGATAGAATTTTCATCATACTGCAAAAACGACTGCATATACTGCGGTCTGCGCCGCTCGAACACAAAAGCCCAGCGCTACCGCCTTTCGCAGGAGGATATACTGGAGTGCTGCCGCGGCGGGTACGAGCTGGGCTACCGCACATTTGTACTGCAAAGCGGAGAGGATATGCACTTCACCGACGATATGATATGCCGAATAGTTTCCGCGATAAAGACGGAATTTCCCGACTGCGCGGTTACGCTTTCGATAGGCGAAAAGAGCCGCGAGAGCTATCAGGCGTACTTCGACGCGGGGGCGGAGCGGTATCTTCTGCGCCACGAGACCGCTGACCCGCTCCACTACGCCAAGCTTCACCCACCCGAGCTTTCCGCCGAGAACCGCCGCAGATGTCTTTACGACCTGAAAGATATAGGCTATCAGGTCGGCACGGGCTTCATGGTAGGCTCGCCGTACCAAACGGCTGAGAACCTCGCGGCGGATATGATGTTTTTAAAAGAGCTTCGCCCGCACATGGTCGGCATAGGGCCGTTTATCCCGCACGCCGACACGCCTTTTGCGAAATTTCCCGCGGGCACGGCTGAGCAGACGGTTTTCATGATAGCGCTGATACGGCTGACCCTTCCCTACGCGCTCATTCCCGCGACCACCGCCCTCGCGACCATCGACCCCATCGGCAGGGAAAAGGGCATAAAAGCGGGCGCGAACGTCTGTATGCCGAACCTCTCGCCTATGGGGGTGCGCAAAAAATATCTGCTGTACGACAACAAAGCCTGCACGGGCGACGAATCGGCGCAGTGCCGCGCCTGCATGGAAAGACGGCTGGAGAGCATTGGTTTCCGCTCGGTAGTTTCCCGCGGGGACTGCAAGGTCAAAAATACTGATACAAATTTATGATATTAAAATATAAGGAGTTTTTAAAATGTACGATCCTAAATCGCTGAAAGCTGAAGACTTCATCGACCACGCCGAGATACTCGAAACGCTCGAATACGCTGAGAAAAACAAGAACAACAAAGAGCTTATAGAGCAGATACTCGAAAAAGCCCGCCCGAGAAAGACCGCGCGCGGCACTGAATGTGCAGGCCTTACCCACCGCGAAGCCTCAGTACTCCTCGCCTGCGAAGACCCAGAGCTTGTCTGTAAGATGTACACCCTCGCCGAGGAGATAAAGAAAGCTTTTTACGGCAACAGAATTGTAATGTTCGCGCCGCTCTACCTCTCAAACTACTGCGTAAACAAGTGCGTTTACTGCCCGTACCACAATCAGAACCACCACATTCCCCGCAAAAAGCTGACGCAGGAAGAGGTAGCTAAGGAAGTTATCGCACTGCAAGACATGGGCCACAAGCGCCTTGCCATCGAAGCGGGCGAAGACCCTGTAAATAACCCGATAGAGTACATTCTCGAGTGCATAAACACGATATACTCCATAAAGCACAAAAACGGCGCTATCCGCCGCGTGAACGTAAACATCGCGGCTACCACCGTAGAGAATTACCGCAAGCTGAAAGAAGCGGGCATTGGCACATACATACTCTTTCAGGAGACCTACCACAAGGAAAGCTACGAAACGCTCCACCCCGCTGGCCCTAAGCACAATTACGCTTACCACACCGAGGCTATGGACAGAGCTATGGACGGCGGCATAGACGACGTAGGCTTGGGCGTGCTTTTCGGTCTTGAGCTTTACAAGTACGAGTTCGCGGGTCTGCTTATGCACGCCGAGCACCTCGAAGCCGTACACGGCGTAGGCCCGCACACTATAAGCGTGCCGAGAATAAAGCGTGCCGACGATATAGACCCCAACGTTTTTGACAACGGCATCGACGACGACACATTCGCTAAGATAATCGCCTGCATACGCATAGCAGTCCCCTACACCGGCATGATAGTTTCCACGCGCGAGAGCGAGGCTTGCCGCAACAAGGTGCTCAGCCTCGGCATTTCGCAGATCTCGGGCGGTTCGCGCACATCGGTCGGCGGATACGCGGGCTACACCCCCGAGGTTCGTCCGCACGATACCGAGCAGTTCGACGTTTCCGACCAGCGCTCGCTCGACGAGGTAGTTCGCTGGCTGATGGAGCTGGGCTACATACCCTCGTTCTGCACCGCCTGCTACCGCGAGGGCAGAACGGGTGACCGCTTCATGAGCCTTTGCAAAACGGGTCAGATACAAAATTGCTGCCACCCCAACGCCCTCATGACGCTGAAAGAGTTCCTGGAGGATTACGCTTCGCCCGAAACGAAAGCGCTCGGCGAAAAGCTCATAACCGAAGAGCTGAAGACCATACCGAACGAAAAAGCGCGCCGTCTGGCTACCGAGTACATCGAGAATATCCATGAGGGCAAGCGCGATTTCAGATTCTAAGATATTTCTGACATTCTGACAATGAAATAAATTCCTCTCAAAAGAAGATCGGCGGAAGTTTCGCAAAATGAAGCTCCCGCCGATCTTTTATTATTCTGTTATTCGGTTATGATGAGCGCGATCTTCTCGACCGCCGCCCGCGCTTCTTTTATCGGAAAGCTCACCCATACATGGTCAAGCCCCTCACCGACCTCCAGCCGCAGCGGAACGCCCTGCTCGGCGGCGGAGTCTGCCAGCCGCAGCGCTTCGGGGTAGAATATCTCATGCGTTCCGACGAATACAGTAAGCTCACCCGCCTGCGCCAAACTGCCGTATATCGGGCTGACGCGCGGGTCGCGGGGGTCTAGGCTGCCCGCCCAAAGCTTCCCCATGCGCCGCAAGCCGTAGATACCAAGTATCGGGTCGGCGTCCTCATAAGCGCGCATATCGGCGTTTTCCATCGAAATATCCAGCCACGGGGAAAGCAGTATCGTCTTATCGGGAAGCCGCGCGCCCTGCCCGAGCTGCTGTATAAGCCCCAGCGCCAGACCGCCGCCCGCGGAGTCGCCCATTACGACAAGCTTTTTGAAGCCGCCCTCAGCCGTGCTCGTCAGCACCTGCGAGTAAAGATCGTTCAGCAGCGAGTATGCCGCAAGGCAGGTGTGTATAGGCGCGCGGGGGTAGATCGGCACGAATATCAGCGCGCCGGTAAGCTCAGAAATGCGCCGCAGCATATCCCAGTGAAAGAGATTTGGCGGGGCGAAATACGAGCCGCCGTGCAGATAAAGCAGGCGGGTCTTTGCAGGCTCGCCCGTTACGTTCTCTTCGCCGATGGTGAAATACTGCATACCGCGAAAGCTGTGCTCGGCAATATCGGCGCGGTTTTTCAGCGCGGCGGGCAGCTTGTACGGCTGCTGATTGCGCTTCGCCATGGCCGAGATGTAAGCGGTGCAGGCGGCTGCGTCTGTAAATTTTCTTTTGCCGTCGCGCGCCCGCAGTATCGGCTCGGCCGCGCCCGCAAGAAATGACTTTTCAGCCAAACTATTCCTCCAATATCATATCATCATATCTATTCTTTACTTCATAATTTCAAATCGTTACTTCTTAGCGCCCTTGATTATGCGCACGCTGAATTTGCAGCCGCAGGCGGGGCATTTTGTGCCGTGCTTGCCTTTTACGCGGGGCAGCCGCAGCGTTTTTCCGCAGTTAGGGCAGCGCTTGAAGAAATACGTTCTGCTCTGCTCGCGGCGCGTTTTCATCTTGTTCACCTTGGCCGCCGCGCTGTAATACGCCTGCTCAGCCTTAGCGTTCTCGCGCTGGCGTTTCGCCGTGTTGCGCGAAAAATACCTGAAAGCCGCCGCCGCAAAGACCCCTATGCCCACAAAGTAGAGTATCATAGAGTGCAGGAACACATTTAGAAACATCAGCGCCACATACGCTATGGTAAGGATATAAAAGAGCCTGTCAGCACCGTTTCTCCCCGCCATGAACCGCTGCATCCTGTATCTGAAATTATTCATAAGACCTGCCTTTTCCGACCTTTCTTTTCACTCAGTTTTCACACGTTTTTATATACAACAAGAGGACGGTAAGCGCCCTCTTTGTCAGTATCGTTTTTATGATATTATCAGCCGTTTTTCTTGTTGTAATACTCGGTCTGTCTGTCGTAGATCTCCTTTACGGTGTATCTCTTTACAGCCTTGTTGTTTACAGTTATCTTCATTTCCTTTACCCAGCCCTCGACCTTGCTGTCGAATTCGTCGCCCTTCATCGACTGGAGGAGCGTTTCCTTGTTATCGTCAACGTAGTCGGTGCGCTCGGCTATATCTGCCGACATGAAGATGTAGTAATTCGTATCGTTGTCCCACGAAGTAGCCGCGCCGTACTCGCCCTCTTTTATCTGCTTGAGCAGCTCGGCGTTGCTTTCGCTGTAACTGTCGCTGTCTTTGTTAGTGCCGTCGGTGTAGTTTACCACCGTTTCGTTGGCGTACTTGTCCTCTTCATCGCTTTCGCCGTCGGCGGAGCTGTCGTCGGAGGAAGATGTATCGGTATCGGCGCTGAGCTCGGTATCCGCTTCGCTCGAATCAGCCGCGCTCGAGTCGTCGGAAGAAGTATCGTCAGCCGCAGAGCTTTCGTCTGCAGCCGAAGATGAATCGAGGTCGGTAACTGCGCTCTCGTCAGCCGAACTATCGGTGCTGTCAGCGCTGTCCTCGGCGTCCTTAGCGTCCTTATAAGCATTATACTCGTCGATTATCTTGTCAAAGCCCTCGAAATCAAGGTCTTTAGCCTCTTCAAGATAGCCGTCTACAAGCTCTTTTATCTCAGCATTTTCCGACTCCTTAGTATCATCGTCGGTGCTGGTGCTCTTAGGTATAGTTACCAGCTTGTATCTGATGTAGTTATCATTGACATATTTTTGCAGATCGTCAGTAGAAACCTCTTCCTTGCCGCCCTCAGCGTAATAGTAATCGAAGATAGCCGAGCGCTTGTAGGAAAATTCGTAGGTCTGCTTTATCGACTCGCGGCTGATGCCCTCAGACTCGTAAAAATCGCCGTTGGAATCCCACGAGGAGGATACGTTGTCGCTGATGGTGTTTTTATCGTCTTTAGAAAGCTTCAGACCCAGCTCGTCGAACTTAGCGTTTACGGTAGCAAATTCCTTTGTCTTTTCCAGTGCGCTGTCCTTGACATACGTTGTAAAATCCTTGCCGTCTATCTGCTTATCGAAACATTCGCTGAGGTCTTTTACCTCGCCGCCGTAGTACATAGTGTACATCTGGCTTGTCATTTCGCTTAGCGCGTAGCTTATATATACGCCGGCGTTCACCTTTTTGCCGTCTGCCGTAAGCGCGTAATCGGTGCTCGAGCAGCCCGCCATAGTGCCGGCCGTTACCGCCGCAGCCACTACTGCTGCCGCAGCTCTTTTCATCTTCTTCATTTCACTTTACGATCCTTTCATCGTTTGATAAGTTATCGCTATATATCACAATAGATATTATACTATTTTTTTGCTTTTAAGTCAAGGCATTTTGCCAAAACTTCATGATTTTTCAGCGTTTCATCACTTTTCAGCCGAGTCAGCTGAGGCGCTGTCTGCCGTCTGAGCGGTATCGGCGGTTTCGTCCGGCGTGAAAAATCCGTCGTTCTTGTTTTCGCCGTAGGTCGAGATGTACACTTTTTCAAAGGTTATGTCCTGCTTCGGGCGCAGGTCGGCGTCTTTATCGCTGCCGCTGCTGTCAGAAGGGGTTATCACCTGCGCACGCAGTACGTCCTCGTAAGCTTCAAGGCCGTCGTACACCTGCGCAAATATCGTGTACTGCTGCGAGAAATTCGGCACGCCTCCCTTTGTCTTAAAAGCGTTGTTGAGCTTGGTATTGTCGCTTGCGGAGTCAAGCTGCTCGCAGGTGTCTTTATCAAACTCTATGCTGCCGATGAAAAGCACGCGGCTTCCCGCCTGTATCTGCGTATTGAAAGCCGATTTCTGGTTGCCGTAAGCCGCCAGCGCGCCGTAAAAGGGCCAAAGGTCTTTCGACTTTTCGGGCGATTTTTCCGTCTTATCGGTATCGCTGTCGTCAGTGCCGTCTGAGGTCTTTGAGCCGCCCATGAAGTAAACGCCGTCCTGCACGGCGAAAACGTGCGTGCCGTCGTAGTAGCCCGACTCAGCCAGCCCCTCGAAATACTTGCAGTATTCGGGCGCTTGGTCTTCGTAAAGCACCGCCTTGAATGTGCCGAGGTTGGTTTCAAAAACGGCTACCTTTGTGTCGTCCGCGGGCAGCTCGTACTGTATAAGCTCGGCGCTGTTGTAATCTATCTTGTTTTTGCCGTCGATGGCTTTCGAGATGAAATATATCGCGGCGAACACCACCACGAAGATGAGCGCTATCAGCGAGAACTGAAAGTAGGTCATCATCTTGCGGCGCGCCATAGGCACTCCGCGCGAGGTGTTGTTGTCCTTATCTACATATGGCTGGTCTTTTTTCACTTCGCTTTATTTCCTCACTTTTTGTAGATCTTTGTGCCCTGTCTGGTCTCTTCTACCACCCAGCCCAGCTCGGCTATCTTGTCCCTAAGCTCGTCGGCGAGGGCGAAGTTTTTAGCTTTTCTGGCTTCGCGGCGCTGGTCGGCAAGAGCCTGTATCTCGGCGGGAACGTCGCTTTCCGCAGCCTTTTCAGCCTCTATCAGCGCGTCAGCCTTTTTCACAAGGTCGAGCGAGAGCACTTTGTCAAAGTCGTTTATCAGCGCGATCTTTGTAGCGCCGTCCGCGTCAGATTTCAGCACGTCGTAAAGCGCGGTTATCGCGAGCGAGGTGTTGAGGTCGTTGCCCAGCGCTGCGTCAAAGCCCGCTTTCAGCTCGGCGAATTTAGCCGCGTCAGGCTCGCCCGCAGCGGTTTTCTTAGCCGCCGCTACCGAAGCTACCAGCTTTTCAAACGCGCGCTTTGCGTTATCGAGATTTTCGTAGGTGAATACCAGCGACTTTCTGTAATGCGACTGTAGGCAGAAAAATCTGTAAACCAGCGGGTCGTAGCCCTTGCTCTCGAGCAGCGAAACGGTAAGGAACTCGCCCTTCGACTTGCTCATTTTGCCGCTGTTGGTATTGAGATGGTGAACGTGGAACCAGTAGTTGCACCACTTGTGACCGAGGTAAGCTTCGCTCTGCGCGATCTCATTGGTGTGGTGGGGGAACTGGTTGTCGATGCCGCCGCAGTGGAGGTCGAGGTATTCGCCGAGGTTTTTCATCGAAATGCAGGAGCACTCTATGTGCCAGCCGGGGTAGCCTACGCCCCACGGCGAATCCCACTTCAGCTCCTGATCGTCGAATTTCGACTTTGTGAACCAAAGCACGAAGTCAGCCTTGTTGCGCTTGTTGCCGTCCTCTTCAACGCCCTCGCGAACGCCTACCGCGAGGTCTTCCTCGCTGAAATCGCCGAAAACGTAGTATTCTTTAAGCTTAGAGGTATCGAAATAGATGTTTCCGCCCGCCTCGTAAGCGTAGCCTTTTTCTATCAGCGCCGAAATGACCTTTATAAAGTCGTCGATGCACTGGGTAGCGGGGGCTACCACGTCGGGGGTCTTTATATTGAGCTTTGCGCAGTCGGCAAAGAAAGCGTCGGTGTAAAACTTAGCTATCTCCATTACCGTCTTGTGCTCGCGCTTCGCGCCCTTTAGCATTTTATCATCGCCCGTATCGCCGTCGGAAGTAAGGTGGCCTACGTCGGTGATGTTCATTACGCGCTTAACGTCCAAACCCGTGTATCTGAGGTATTTTTCCAGAACGTCCTCCATTATATAGCTGCGCAGGTTGCCTATATGCGCATAGTGGTAAACGGTAGGTCCGCAGGTGTACATACTCAGCTTGCCGGGTTCGTGGGGTACAAGCTCTTCCTTTTTTCTTGTGAGTGAATTATATATCTGCATTATTCAAAGCCTCTTTCGTTAGTTTCCCTTTTTCAGCTCTTCTACGTCCTTTTTGAGCTTTTCCAGCTCTACCTTGTATTTGCAAAGCTCCTGAGCTACGGGGTCGGGTATGTGTATCTGGTCTATATCCTGCGTGGCGGGGCAGGGCGGGGTCTTTCCGTTTACGCGTACTATCCTCGCGGGCACGCCCACCGCTGTGGCGTTTGGCGGAACTTCTTCCAGTACAACCGCGTTTGCCGCTATCTTAGCGCCGTCGCCGACCTTAAAAGGCCCGAGTATCTTCGCGCCGCAGCCTACCATTACGTTATTGCCGAGGGTGGGGTGGCGCTTGCCCTGATCTTTGCCCGTGCCGCCCAGCGTGCAGCCCTGATAAAGCAGGCAGTAGTCGCCTATCTCAGCCGTTTCGCCTATAACTACGCCGCTGCCGTGGTCTATCAGCAGGCCTTTGCCTATCTTAGCGCCGGGGTGTATCTCTATGCCTGTGAAAAATCTGCTCACCTGCGAGATAATGCGGGCTACCACTATCATATCCTTCTCGTAAAACCAGTGCGCTACGCGGTGCATTATCACGGCGTGCACGCCCGAGTAGGTTATCACGATCTCCAGCGCGCTGTGGGCGGCGGGGTCGCGTTCTTTTATCGACTGTATATCAGCCTTTATATCGTTAATAAATGACACTGTGTACATTCCTTTCAGTAAATGAGCTTTGTGCCGAGCGCGGATCACTTATTCGGGTCGATGTACGCCCAGTAAGTTTTGAGGTATATCCCGCCCGAGATAACGGTAAAGAGCACCGAGATCCATATCAGTATCTCAGAGATAAGGAATACCGTGCTGCTGTGACCGACAAAGCCTTCTATACACATTATAGCGATTATCGCGATCATTGTGAATGCGGTCTTGAGTTTGCCCCAAATACCCGCGGCAACTACCACGCCCTCGTTCGCCGTGACCATGCGCAGGCCCGATACCATAAATTCTCTTGCGATGATTATGATAACAGCCGCCGCGTCGCACCAGCCGCCTGCCGCAAAGCAGATCAGCGCGGAGGTAACGAGCATTTTGTCAGCCAGCGGGTCGAGGAATTTGCCGAAGTCGGTAACGAGTCCGTCGCGGCGGGCAATTTTTCCGTCAAACCAGTCGGTTATAGAAGCTATCGCGAACAAAGCCAGCGCCACCCAGATATGACCTGTAAAGTTTATCAGCAGCGCCGCAACAAAGAACGGTACCAGCACTACGCGCAGCACCGTAAGCTTAT
Organism: Ruminococcus sp.; assembly: GCA_048252855.1. Lineage (GTDB taxonomy): Bacteria > Bacillota > Clostridia > Oscillospirales > Ruminococcaceae > YE71. The sequence goes on along the minus strand of DBEZOM010000013.1, from coordinate 5,150 downwards.
TTGGAAGATTCATAATATCTTTCCCAGCCCTTTCCCAATATTTTTCTTTTTGCTATATTACTCACAGACCGTGCCCAGCAGGTCGCAGTCCAGCGTATCGTCTATCTTTACTTTCACATACTCGCCGACGGTGAGCTTGCGCTCGGAAGAGAAGAATATCTTTCCGTCGATCTCGGGGGCGTCTGCCGCGCTTCTGCCGAAGCAGCACTCGGCGTATCTGTCGAAGCCCTCGGTAACTACCTCTACTACTTTTCCTATCATTTCCTGATTTTGCACGTCGTTTATGAACATCTGCTGTTCCATTATAACGTCGCTGCGGCGCTCTTTCTCCTCGTCGGGAAGCTGGCCCTCAAACTTAGCGGCGGGCGTGCCCTCTTCGGCGGAGTAGGCGAAGCAGCCCAGTCTTTCAAAGCGCATATCGTTGGCAAACTCAGCCAGTTCTTCAAACTGCTCCTGCGTTTCGCCGGGGAAGCCGGTTATCAGCGTAGTCCTTATGATAACATTCGGTATGCGGGCGCGTATCTTGCCTATCAGCTCGGTAAGCGTTTCGCGGCTGCCGCAGCGGTTCATGCGCTTTAGTATATCGGCGTTGCAGTGCTGTATAGGTATATCGAAATACTTCACAAGCTTATCCTGCTCGGCTATGGTGTCTATCAGCTTATCGGTGATGCGCTCGGGGTAGAGGTAGAGGGTGCGTATCCAGTGGAAGCCCTCTATCTTGCAAAGCTCGGTAAGCAGCTCGGGCAGGCGGCTCTCGCCGTAAATATCCTCGCCGTAGCGGGTGGTATCCTGCGCCACTACTACCAGCTCGGTAACGCCGTTATCGGCGAGCCAGCGCGCTTCTTCAAGAATATTCTCGATAGTGCGGCTGCGGAATTTTCCTCTTATAGCGGGTATAGCGCAGTAGGTGCAGCCGTTAGAGCAGCCCTCGGCTATTTTCAGGTAAGCGTAAAAAGGCTGAGTGGAGATTATTCTTCCGCCCTCTAAAGGCAGCGAGCATTTATCGCCCGCGTAAAGCTTTTCGTCGTTTTCGCCCGACATTATATTCTTTACTATCTGCGCTATCTCGGCGTCTTTACCTAGAGAAACTACCGCGTCGAGCTCGGGCATCTCGTCGAGAATGTCCTGCTTATAGCGCTCAGCCAGACAGCCCGTACATATCACGCCCTTTATCCTGCCCTCTTTTTTGAGAGCTATGAATTCGAGCATAGTTTCTATCGCTTCTTCTTTAGCGGACTGGATAAATCCGCAGGTATTTATAATAGCCACGTCAGCAAGGGCGGCGTCTTGTATCAATTCAAAGCCGTACTTGCGCAGCGAAAACATCATTTTCTCAGCGTCCACCTGATTTTTTGGACATCCCAGTGAGACCATTCCTACTCTTATAGCCATATCTCAATTACCTTCCTTTAAGCATAACTAATCTATTATATTATCTCACTTTTTGGGCGCATTGTCAAGTGATTTTGCAAATTATTAAAAAACAGCGCAACGCTATTTTAAAAATGGCAAAAAATATCCGCAGAAGCGCATTTTTTCAGCACCTCTGCGGAGTAATAAGCTATATTTTCTTCATGCCCTGTATCAGCATAGTCAGCAGCAGGAACGCCAAATTGTAGATAACAACTATCGTAGGCGTTATCTGCGCGAATGAGCCTGTGAGCATCATTATCACCGAGATAACTATGCCCAGTACCATAGCGCCGTACTGCAGCGCCACGCCCATATTCGCCACGAATTTCAGCCGCTTGGCCGCTACCAGCAGCATCGAGAAGCTTGGCAGGTGGCCCGAGCAGAACATCGAGGCGGAAACGCTCTCTTTATACTCCATAAGCTGCTCGCAGTCGCCGTCGCAGGCGGAGGGCAGCAGGCGTATAGACGAAGCGCTGATGTCGAAAAGCTGCGAGAGCAGCTCACGGGTGATAAAGCCGTCGGAGCAGCGGACGTGAATATCTATCGACTCGTCCTCCATCTCCTGAACCCATCTTTCGGCGGCAGGGCCTACCGAGAGCTGTACGGCGAACATCATAGCCGCCTGACCCGAAACGGCGAGGTACATAATGCCGTTGCCGTCGGCGAAATTTTCCTCCGCCGACTCAGAGGGCAGACCCTCTACGCCGTGGCGCTCCATGAGTTTGCGGCTGCCCAGCAGCACGCGCTTGTTCTCTATCCAGCCCGAAACACCGAGGTTGTCCTCAGAGGTGCAGCCTTTTACGTCGAGTATCATATCGCTCTTGCCGCGCAGCATTTTGTAGAACGCGGGTATGGTAACGCTTCTTCCCGCCTGCGCCATGCTCGCCGCGTAGATTATCGCCTGATCTATCATCACTGAGCCGAGCATTTTCAGGTTCACAAATTCAACAGTGCCCGTCGGGAAAAGGTGGCCCGAGTCGATAACTACGCTGTTTACCTCGGCAAATTCCTCTACCGAAGAGTAGCCGAGTATCACGCCAGAGTATTCCGAAAGGCGCTTGCTAGCCTTAGCCATCGGGCGGTTTACAATCAGCGCCAAACCTACCGAAGAGCTTATCGCCAGCGTGCCCGAAACAGAAGCGAGGAATACGAAGAGTTTTTCCGCCGCGCCCGATGAATTTTTCTCAAATACTATCGAGAGCAGACCCACCGCCAGCGCCGCCGCCAGCATTAGCGGAGTAGTCTTTTCCGCGTAGCTGTCCGCGAGGTCGGAGGAGTAGCTGTTTTTCATGAAATCTTTTATAAAGCCCGTGCGGCGCATAACTGCAAGTTCTTTGCGCTTGCCTGCCGAGCCGTTCGTGAGGTAGGCGACTGTTTGGTCGTCGTCCACAAGCTCCACCGCCGAGAAATTCTCGGTCTCAGACACAAACTCGAAGTTGCGCTGAGTGCGGCGAACTATGCAGAGTTTGCCGAGCGTGTTGCAGAGCATACCCAGTATCGCCGAAGATGTGTAGATATGGAAGAATGAAGCTTTCAGCGACTCGGGGTCGAAAAGCGTAACAAGGCCCGCGAGTATAGCCGCTATCATGTTCAAAGCCGCAACGCTGTCGCTGTCCGGACGGCGGCTGAAAATGCTCTTTATGCCGTTCACGATAACGGAGTAGGAGAAGCCCACCGCGACTATCGCGAGTATGGTGTTTGTAAATATGAACGCCGAGGGGTTTACCGTGCGGTCAAAAACCGCCGCCAGCGGCAGCGAGAGGTCGTTCGCCACGGTGATGAAAAGGCTGAAAAGCGCCGCGAAAAGCAGCACCGCCGCGCGCACCGTGAGGTTTGAGCGCAGGCGCTGGATCTGCTCCCTGATCTTCGGCGCGTCCTCTTTTTTGGTGTATTCGCTCTGAGAAGAGGGGCGCTTGTCCTCGTCAACGTACTCCTCGGTGCGGAACATAAAGCGCGTACCGCGGGTATTTTTCAGCGGCTCGGGCTCTGCTTCGTCATCGCCGTCAGTATCGTCCTCGTAAATATCGTCCGGCTCTTCCGCTTCGGGCTGAGCCTCTTCATTATTTATAACGGGCTCGGTATCTTCGGCGTACTCTTCCTCAGCGTTTTCGTCTACCACGCTGCCGAAAGCGTTGTCGTAAAACTCGTCCGCCGAACCTTCAAATTCATCGCCAAGCTCATCTTCGGAAACGTCGTCCGCTTCCTCGCCCGCAACGGCTTCGTCAAACTCCTCAGCCTGCTCCTCCAGCTTATTTATCACCTTTTCGCCGATGGGGCGCAGGTGAGAATCAAAAAAGCCCTCGCGCTTTTTATCGGCTTCGGCGGTATCAGCGCTCGCTTCGGGGGCTTCGCCCTCGTCAGATTCCGCGGCGGCTGTATTTTCAGCATTTTCAGTATCCGCCGTTTCAGCGCTTTCCTGCCCGCCGTCAGCCATCTCGGCCGAAGCCGCCATAGCCGTGTGCAGATTTGTTTCGTTTATTATATCTTCTACGTCAATTTCGCCTGAGCTTTTCGCAGTTTTCGGAGTATATTCGCTAAGGATCTCGTCAAGCGAAAATTTATCTTTATTATTTTCAGACATCAGCCCACTCCTAACTCTATATTTGCTAATTATTTACTTTGCGCGTCTGCACGCTGTCTTACGGCTTCGTACATACAAATGCCCGCCGCCACGGAAGCGTTGAGCGAATTTACCTCGCCGTACATCGGCAGGCTTACGAGAAAGTCGCAGTTTTCGCGCATCAGTCTGCCCATGCCGAAGCCCTCAGAGCCTATCACGAAAGCTATGCCGCCCTTTAGGTCGCAATTGTAGATGCTCTCGCCAGCCGCGTCGGTGCCGTATATCCAAACGCCCGCGTCTTTCAGCTCTTTCACCGCCGCCGCAAGGTTCGCCACGCGCGCCGTTTTTACCCAGCTCGCCGCGCCCGCAGAGGTCTTGAAAACCGTGTGGTTTAGCGAAGCGCTGCGCCTTTTCGGGATTATTACGCCGTGCACGCCTGCCGCCTCGGCCGTTCTGATTATCGCGCCCAGATTATGCGGATCTTCTATCTCGTCGCAGATTATGATGAAGGGGTCTTCGCCCTTATCGCGCGCGCTTTGCAGTATGTCCTCTATCGAGCAATACTCGGCGCAGCCCATCATCGCGGCGCAGCCCTGGTGAGCCGCCCCATCGCAGAGCGAATCGAGCTTGCGGTCGTCCACCTGCTTTATCATTATGCCCTTTTCGTTCGCCAGCGCGCAGATGCGGTTTATCGAGCCGCCCGCGTTTTTGTTGACGAAAAGCACGTCTATCAGCCTGCCCGCTTTCAGCGCTTCGGTAACGGCGTTTCTGCCGAAAATAAGCTGCTGCTCGGCGCTTTCGTCCGCGCGGTCGCTGCGTTCTGCACGCTCGTAACGTTCTGCACGCGCGTAGCGCTCGGGACGTCCGCCGCGGCGGGGAGGTCTTTTTCTCTCGTTATCTTTTGAATATGCCATAGGAAAATGTTTTCCTTTCCTGTTATGTTATGGATATGCGCATTTCTGCCGACTTTCGGCAGCATTTTACACACTTTTTATTATAACACAAAAATCTTCAAAAGCCAATAGCCTTTGAAGATTTTTCGGGTTCTTTTAACATTTTGCACAAATATCAGCCTTTTGCGCCCCGCGATATTTTACATGAAAACGCGTCCCGCGAGCCATATCAGCGCCGCCATGCTGCCCGCGAGGGTCATCGAGAGCAGCGCGAGCTTTATTGC
>DBEZOM010000012.1:0-3199 GCA_048252855.1 Ruminococcus sp. | reverse complement strand
AGGCTAAGGAGCTTCTCGAGGCTATCAAGCCCCTCGTTGCAAACGCTGAGGGCAAGGTAGAAGTTATCGCTTGCGTACCTTTCACCAACCTCGAAACTGCTGTTGCAGCTACCGCAGGCAGCAACGTTAAGGTGGGCGCAGAGAACGTTCACTTTGAGAAGAGCGGCGCTTTCACCGGCGAGATCTCCGCTGATATGCTCGTTGAAGTAGGCGTTGAGTACGTTGTTATCGGCCATAGCGAGAGAAGACAGTACTTCGGCGAAACTGATGAAACTGTAAATAAGAGAACTAAGGCTGCTTTGGCTGCAGGTCTGAAGCCTATCGTTTGCGTAGGCGAGCTGCTTTGGGAGCGCGAGTGCAACATCACTGAGGAAGTTATCGCTCGTCAGATCAAGCTTGACCTCTTCGACGTTTCCGCTGAGGACGTTAAGAAGACCGTTATCGCTTACGAGCCTGTTTGGGCTATCGGCACCGGCAAGACCGCTACCGCTGACCAGGCTGAGGAAGTTTGCGCATTCATCCGCGCTACTCTTTCTAAGCTGTATGACGACGCTACCGCACAGGCTGTTACCATTCAGTACGGCGGCTCTATGAACGCTAAGAACTGCGCTGAGCTGCTCTCTAAGGAGAACGTTGACGGCGGTCTTATCGGCGGCGCTTCGCTCAAGGCTGCTGATTTCAACACCATCGTTCAGGCTGCTGTTGAAGGCTAAGAAAATTTTGCAAGGGCTGTTTACGCAGCCTTTGCTTAGTTTATAACAATTTTTCCCCATAATAGAAAAGGAGTAAAAATCATGGCAACTAAAAAACCTGTTGTACTTGTTGTAATGGACGGCGTTGGTTTTTCCGTAACGGGTCTTGGCGACGCTGTTACCGAGGCTAATACCCCTACTTTAGATATGCTGCTGAAAGAGTACCCCAATACTTCGCTCAAAGCTCACGGCGACGCCGTTGGCCTGCCCAGCGATGACGATATGGGTAACTCCGAGGTAGGTCACAACGCTCTCGGCTGCGGTCAGATCTACTCGCAGGGCGCTAAACTCGTAAACGAAAGCATCGAAAGCGGAAAGATGTTCACTTCCGAAACTTGGAAGAACCTTTCCTCTAACTGCGTTGAGAACGGCAGCACCATGCACTTCATCGGTCTGCTTTCCGACGGTAACGTTCACTCGAATATCTCGCACCTCAAGATCATGATAAAGCGCGCTAAGGAAGAGGGAATCTCTAAAGTTCGCTGCCATATCCTGCTCGACGGCAGAGATGTACCCGCAACTTCGGGTATGACTTATATTCAGGAGCTTGAAGACTGCCTTGCTGCTCTTAATGACGAGAGCTTTGACGGCAAGATCGCTTCCGGCGGCGGCAGAATGAAGGTAACTATGGATAGATACCAGGCTGACTGGAACATGGTAAAGCTTGGCTGGGATACTCACGTTCGCGGCGAGGGCAGACAGTTTGCTTCCGCTGCTGAGGCTTACAACACCCTCCGCGAGGAAACCGGTGCTATCGACCAGGATCTGCCTCCTTTCGTAATCGCTGAAAACGGCGAGCCTGTCGGCAAGATCTGCGATAATGACAGCGTTATCCTGTTCAACTTCCGCGGCGACCGTGCTATCGAGCTTTCTATGGCTTTCGACGTTGAGGGCTTCAACAGCTTCGACAAGTGCGGCTACGATCCTAAGGTTCTCTACGCAGGTATGCTCCAGTACGATGGCGACCTTAACCTGCCTAAGAATTACCTCGTAAATCCTCCCGAGATCACCAATACTCTCTCTGAGGTTCTCGTTAAGAACGGTCTGAACAGCTACGCAGTTTCCGAAACTCAGAAATATGGTCATGTTACCTACTTCTGGAATGGCAATAAGTCTGAGAAGTTCTCCGATGAGCTTGAAACCTGGAAAGAGATCCCCTCTGACAGAGTTTCTTTCGACCAGCGTCCTTGGATGAAGTCTGCTGAGATAACTGATGATCTTATCGAGGCTATCAAGTCTGAAAAGTACGATTTCATTCGCTGCAACTATCCCAACGGCGACATGGTCGGCCACACGGGCGATATGGACGCTACCATCATCGGTGTTGAGTCGGTAGACCTCGGTCTTACCCGCCTGCTCAAGGTTTGCGACGAGTACAACTGCACTCTGCTCGTTACCGCTGACCACGGCAACGCTGACGAAATGCTCGAAAAGAATAAGAAGGGCGAGATCCAGGTAAGAACCGCTCACTCGCTCAACCGCGTTCCTTTCATCATCTGGGATAAAGAGACCCGTCACGAGATCATTGACGCTGACAGCAAGAAGTACGGCCTTGCAAACGTTGCTCCTACCGTTGCTAAGCTGCTGGGCGTTGAAGCACCTGACTGCTGGGAAGATCCTATGATCTGATCCCGCACTAAATAGTGTACAAAGAGAACCGCTGCGGCGGTTCTTTTTTTGTAATGTTGCACAAACGATATGCTTAAAATTTGTACATGATTTTTGAATATTTTTGTATACAAATCACAAAAAGTGTGCTATAATATATCTAGTGAATAAATCACATCTCACAAAAGGGAGGTTACAGATATGAATACTATCATTACGATCGGCCGAGAATTCGGCAGCGGAGGAAGAGAGATCGGCTCTAAGCTGGCAGAGAAATACGGCATTCCGTTCTACGATAAGGAACTGCTGGAGGAAGCTGCTAAGCACAGCGGAATATGCGAAGAACTTTTCGTTAAGCACGACGAGAGCTGCTCAAACAGCTTTCTGTATTCGCTCGTGATGGGTACATACCCGATGACTCCCGATGGCAGGATAAATCCCGAAATGCCGCTTAACCATAGGATATTCTTGGCGCAGTTTGAAACAATCAAGAAGCTCGCTACAGGACCGTGCGTTATAGTCGGCAGATGCGCAGACTACGTTTTGCAGGATGATCCGAAGATGATCTCGGTTTTCGTAACGGGCGATATGGCGGAGAAAAAGCGCCGCATCACTGAACGTTATGACATCGAGAAGCAGAAAGCGGTCGATTTTATCAAAAAGACCGACAAGCGCCGCGCTAATTATTACGAGTATTATACCGATAGAAAATGGGGCGCTGCTACTAATTATGATATTACTGTAAATTCATCTAAGGTCGGTATTGATGGCGCAGTTGAGATGATTTCGGCGTACATCGAGCTTGCGGAGAAGCTTCGCGAAGGCTGACCGACTGACAC
>DBEZOM010000011.1:0-5775 GCA_048252855.1 Ruminococcus sp. | reverse complement strand
ATATACTTTATATTATAACACAGATTAAATATGTTTGTCAAACCTAATTGGAAGTATATTGAAAGCAGTAAAAGTTTTTTTACAATTAGCCGCCGCTCAGCCGCTCAGCCGACTATCTCTCCGCCGCAGCCGCTTTCGTTCGCAGATGTTATCTTCACAAGCCGCTTCTGCCTGAAAAGGCTCTCGCTGCCCGTGCGCGGCGTTTTCACCACAACGTACTCCGCTATGTGCCCCTGATGATGCTCAGCACTGCTTTCGCGCTCGAAGAGCACCTCTATTGTCCTGCCGATAAAGCTTCGGTTGTACTCCGCACGGCTTTTCGCACATACCGCCGCCATCTCCGCCGCGCGCGCCGCTTTTGTCTTTTTGTCAAGCTGTCCGCTCATCTTGTCGGCAGGCGTACCGCTTCGCCGCGAGTATGGGAAAATGTGCGCGTCTGCAAAGGCTATCTCCTCCGCAAATCTCAGCGACTCTGCGTGGTCTTCCGCGCTCTCCTGTGGGAAGCCTACCATTATGTCCGTGGTTATCGCGCAGTGCGGGAAAGCGGCGCGCAGCTTGCGGCATATCTCGGCGTACTCAGCCGTGGTGTAGTGGCGGTTCATTGCTTTCAGCGTCTTGTCACAGCCGCTTTGCAGTGATAGATGAAACTGCGGACACAGCTTTTCCTGCGCCGCCATTCGCGCAATGTCCTCGTCCGAGATCATCTCGGGTTCCATCGAGCCGAGCCGCACGCGGAAATCGCCCTCCACCCCGCAGACCGCCTCGATAGCGTCTATCATGCGTAACCCGCCGAGGTCGCGCCCGTAACAGCATAGGTTTATGCCCGTCAGCACTATCTCCTTGTGCCCCGCGTTCACCAGCATCTCCGTTTCCTTTATAATATCGCCGATCGGCTTCGAGCGCATATGCCCCCGCGCGTACGGTATGATGCAGTAGGTGCAGAAAAGGTCGCAGCCGTCCTGTATTTTAAGGTATGCGCGCGTTTTCTGTTCGGCTTCGGCGTTCATCATGTGCTCAAAAGGCTGGTGCAGATAGTTTTCGGGCACGCTGAAAGTCCGCCTGCGCAGCTTGAAATAATCGTGCACCATCTGCGGCAGGGCAGTTTTGTTGTTGTTTCCGCAGATAATGTCGCACTCGGCTATCTGCGAGGCTTTGTCGGGAAAAGCCTGCGGGTAACAGCCCGTTAGCGCGATGATGCAGGCAGGGTTCTCCCTCTTCACGCGGCTGATGAAGTGTCGGCATTTCGTGTCAGACTGCGCCGTTACCGTGCAGGAATTTATTATGCAGACGTCCGCCGCGCCAATATCCTCGGTGCGCATATCGCCCATCTCGCCGAAGCGCTCGGCTATGTTTTCCGTTTCGTATTGGTTGACCTTACAGCCGAAAGTCATGTAGTATATTTTTAAAGGTGTACCACCCATTTGTATCTCGAACCTCCTGAAAAGAGAAATAAATGTCGCATATGCACAAAAATCTATCACACTTATTGTTAAAATGTACTAAAACCAACTTCGTGCGCACATGGCTATTGACTATTATACTATATTTTCAGAAAAAATGCAAATAACGCTTGACAAACTCGAAAAAATGATTATAATATTAAGTGTAGAGCGGAGGAAGCTCTAGGAAAACAGGCATCATTTTAAGGAGGTAACTAATATGAAAACTAAGATCAAACTCGACTCCATCAATGCAGTAAAGGATTTTGTAAGCATCGTAATGCTTTATGATTTTGATATCGACCTCGTTTCGGGTAGATATGCGGTAGATGCCAAGTCAATTATGGGTATTTTCAGCCTCGATCTCTCTAACCCCATTCAGCTCGTTGCTCATACCGATGAGCCCGGCGATTTCTTTGAGAAGATCAAGGAATTTATCGTTGAGTAAAATCAAATCTCATGGCGGCGCTCAGTGCGCCGCTTTTTTTGTATAAAAACCCCGCCGCGTGAATAAAATGTACAAACTGTTCTAATGGAGGGGTGTATCTTGAAATTATCAGCATTTGCCGCGGCGGCTGTATCTGCCGTGGTGTTTTTCACGTCCTTCACGGGCGCTTCGGCTGAGAAAAGCCGCACGCTTGAGGATATATCGGCGGAACTTTCCGCGCGAAGCGTTTACGTTTGCGACGTCGGCAGCGGCAAGGTCTTTTATGAGCAAAACGCCGACGAAAAGCTCCCGATGGGGCATATGGCGAAGCTGATGACCGCGCTGATCGCCGCCGAAGAGCTCGATTCGGGCAAGCTTTCGCTGACCGACGTAGTTACCGTTTCGCCTACCGCCAACGCCAAGCAGGGAACTCAGATCTGGCTTGACGTTGGCGAAAAGATCACCGTAGAGGAGCTGATAAAGTCCATAACCATCGGCAACGCCAATGACGCCTGCACGGCTCTCGCAGAAGAATTAAGCGGCTCGGAAGAAGCCTTTGTGAAGCGCATGAACAAGCGTGCCAAGCAACTAAAAATGACAGATACTGTATTTTCGGACTGCTGCGGAACAAACGAAAACACAGTTTCCACGGCACATGATATTGCCAAATTATCATGTGAACTTGCAAAGTATACAGACTTGACAGACTATTTCACAACATGGATAGACAACGTAGGCTGTAAAGATACCGAGCTTGTCAATAACAATAGGTTGGTACGCACTTATAAAGGCGTAACAGGTATGAAATCATGCAACGTAAAAGACCTGGGCGAATGTCTCTCTTTTACAGCAAAACGTGGGGAAATGAGCCTTTGCACAGTTGCTCTCGGCGTTTCTGACAGAGATAAATTATTTTCACACGCAAGAGAATTACTTGACACTTGTTTCGACAATTACCGCGTATTTTCACCCGAAATCGCAGATGAATATTTGCAGAATATAAAGGTCGAAAACGGCGAGAGAATGAAAATCCATGTCAAAGTTAATAGCTTTACACCGACTATCATCAAAGCCGGAACGTTCTCCGAAATAGTTCGCTCACCCGAGATAAAAGAAAGCGTGAAAGCCCCCGTCAAAAAGGGCGACGTTCTCGGAAAAATAGACTACTTTCTCGCCGATGAAAAGCTTCTGACAGTAGAAATTTGCGCCGCAGAGGACGTCGGAGTGATGGATATGCGCTGCGCTTTGAAGAAAAATTTGATTAATTTGCTCAATATGTCTTAGCTGTATTAGTCAGTTTCTACAAAACTAAACTCGATTTGCGAAAAGTCTTGAAATATTCATAAAAGTATTGTATAATTAAACAAGCTAATTAGGAAAGGAACTGACTTGCAATGGCTGTTAAACTTAATGCTGAATATCTTAAACCTTTTGTTGCCGATCATGAGCTTGAGGCTATCGCTCCGCTCGTTTCGGCTGCGCACAAAACTCTTGAGGACAGAAACGGCCCCGGCTCTGATTTTCTCGGCTGGGTAGACCTTCCCGTTGATTATGATAAGGAAGAGTTCGCAAGAATAAAGGCTGCCGCTGAAAGGATCAAGAAGTCCTGCGACGTTCTTATCGTTATCGGCATCGGCGGTTCTTATCTCGGAGCACGCGCTGTTATCGAGGCTTTAAGATCTACACTTTATAATAATCTTACAAAAGATACCCCCGACATCTACTATGTTGGCAACAGCATCAATCCTACTTACCTCAATGACGTTCTTTCTATCTGCGAGGGTAAGGATATATGCGTCAACGTTATCTCGAAGTCCGGTACTACTACCGAGCCCGCACTTGCTTTCAGAATCTTCAAGAAGCTTGTTGAAGATAAGTATGGCAAGGAAGAGGCTAAGAAGAGAATTTTCGCTACTACCGATAAGGCAAAGGGAACTCTGAAAGAGCTTTCTGATACCGAGGGTTACGAAACTTTCGTAGTGCCCGACGATGTAGGCGGACGTTTCTCGGTGCTCACCGCAGTAGGTCTGCTGCCTATCGCAGTTGCAGGCATCGACATCGATAAGCTCATGGCAGGTGCTGCCGCAGGCAGAGAGAAGTATTCTAAGGACGACGGAAACGACTGCTATAAGTACGCCGCTCTCCGCAATATCCTTTATAATAAGGGCAAGAGCGTTGAGATGCTCATCAGCTACGACCCCAACTTCGTTATGATGAACGAATGGTTCAAGCAGCTCTTCGGTGAGAGCGAAGGTAAGGATCAGAAGGGTATTTTCCCCTCCTCCGCTACTTTCTCTACCGACCTCCACTCGCTCGGTCAGTTCATTCAGGACGGCTCACGCATCATGTTTGAAACTGTAATGGAGATCAAGAAGCCTAAGACCGACCTCTTCCTCCAGCCCGACGCTGAGAACCTCGACGGTCTGAACTTCCTCACCAACCAGAATATGTCGGTAGTAAACCAGAAGGCTTATCAGGGCACCGTGCTTGCTCATACCGAGGGCGGCGTTCCTAATATGATCCTCGAGCTTGACGATGTTTCCGAAGAAACTCTCGGCGAGCTTATCTACTTCTTTGAAAAGGCTTGCGCTATCTCGGGCTATATGCTCGGCGTTAATCCTTTCAACCAGCCCGGTGTTGAGAGCTACAAGAAGAATATGTTCGCGCTGCTCGGCAAGCCCGGTTATGAGTCGCAGAAGGCTGAGCTTGAGGCTAAGCTGAAATAAAACAGGATTCCAAGGCGAACGGGCTTTGCATCAGCCCGCTGCCCGAAAATAAATGTCGTCAGACAGAAATGGAGATTTGATTATGATTAACTTAATTCCCGGAAAAAAAGGCACTGGCAAGACCAAGATACTGATCGACGCGATCAAGGAAGCTGCTGAAAAATCTACCGGTAACGTAGTTTGCATCGAGAGAAGCATGAAGCTTACTTACGATATCCCCCACAATGTAAGACTTGTTGACGCTGAGGAATACGGCATCAACAGCTACGACGCTTTCTACGGCTTCGTAGCAGGTATGCTCGCTGGCAACTATGATATTCAGGAGATCTATGTAGACGGTATCCTCCGCATCGGCGGCAGAAACTATGATGAGTTCGGCGCTATGATCGAAAAGGTAGCTATGCTCGCTAAGGATGTAAAGGTAGTATTTACCGTTTCTGCTGACCCCGAAGAGCTGCCTACTAAGGTTAAGGACTTCATCAAGTAAACAAAAAGTTAAATTTTCTTAAATAAATTCCGAAAAAGGCTTGACAAATCGTCGCTAAGAGTCTATAATGGAATTTGTGATGCTTTCCGCTGTCCGAAAGGGCGCGGAGGGCTTTGGCGAAAGGAATGAATACCATATGGTTTTACAGCTCAGACAAATTTTCGAGATCGAAGGGCAAAAGCTCAGCTTTGATGAGCAGATACCTCTTTCAGAGCTTGAAAATTCTCCGCTCCATGAGGCTTTCGCCGCGCCTTTGCATATAAAGGGCTGCGTTTATAACCGCGCAGGCGTTGTTGCGCTTGATTATACGGTCTCCGCGCTGCTCGATCAAGAATGTGATAGGTGCTTAAAAGCGTTTCAAAGGGAATATGACGTAAAAGCTTCTCATACCGTTGTGAAAGAGCTCGCCGCGGCAGACGCCGACGACGAAAACGGCAGCGAGTATGACGATTATATCGTTTGCCCTGAGAATACGCTGGATATGAACGAGCTTGCCGTTACCGACCTGCTTATGGAAATGCCCAGCAAGATACTCTGTAAAGAGGACTGCAAGGGTCTCTGCATGAGCTGCGGTAAAGATCTTAACGACGGCGCTTGTGATTGTCAGAATTAAAAGAGATCATGTTTAAGGAGGTGCCAAAATGGCAGTACCAAAGAGAAAGACTTCCAAAGCCAGACGTGACAAAAGACGTTCTA
>DBEZOM010000010.1:0-10629 GCA_048252855.1 Ruminococcus sp. | reverse complement strand
GTTAAAATGCTTTTCGCGCCAATTTTAATCCAATTGCTCCTGCCAAAGGGCGTTTACAGCGTCGCTCGGCATTCTCCAGTCGCCGCGCGGCGAAAGCGTTACCGAGCCTATCTTCGCGCCGTCGGGCAGACAGCTTCTCTTGAACTGCTGCGAGAAAAATCTGCGGTAGAAAGTTTTTAGCCAGTGGGTGATGACCTCTTCGCTGTAATCATCGCCGAAAGCGTACATAGCCAGCCGCTTCACCTTTTTCGGCTCGCAGCCCCAGCGCACGGCGTGGTAGAGGAAGAAATCGTGCAGCTCGTAAGGGCCTACCAGATCTTCGGTTTTCTGAGTCATCTCAGTGCCGCTCTCGTCGGTAGGCAGCAGCTCGGGCGATACGGGGGTGTCGAGAATATCCAGAAGCACCTCGGCGAGTGGGGCGTAGCCGCAGGTATCGGCGTAGTAGCGGACTATGTGGCGCACCAGCGTTTTCGGCACGCTCGCGTTCACACCGTACATCGACATATGGTCGCCGTTGTAGGTAGCCCAGCCCAGCGCCAGCTCTGAAAGGTCGCCCGTGCCGATAACAAGTCCGTTCACCTGATTGGCGATGTTCATAAGCACCTTCGTACGCTCGCGCGCCTGACCGTTTTCAAATACCACATTGTGGTTATCGTAATCGTGGCCGATGTCCTCAAAATGCTGGAGCACGGCTTTGGATATATTCACCTCGCGGAAGGTTACGCCAAGCGCTTCGCAAAGTATCTCGGCGTTCGAGCGGGTGCGTTTTGTAGTGCCGAAGCAGGGCATAGTCACCGCCACGATGTCGGTATGCGGGCGTTTCAGCAAGTCCATCGCCATAACGCAGACCAGCAGCGCGAGGGTGGAATCCAGCCCGCCGGATATGCCTATCACAACGCTCTGCGCGTGGGTGTGGGCGATGCGCTTCATCAAGCCGTGCGACTGCATTTGCAGTATCAGATGGCAGCGCTCGTTGCGCTCTGCGCGGTCGGCGGGAATAAACGGCGTTTTGGAATAGCCGCGGGTGAGCGCGGTGTCCGCCATGTCTAGCGATATGAACTCCGTCGGCAGGTTATCGAGGAAGTACGGCTGATAATTTTCAGCGGGCGCGCCCCAGCTTGTTACCGCGGCGGGGTAGGTCGAGATCTTGCGGCGCTCGAAAGCCAGCCGCTTGAAATCTATCTCAGAGATAGTAATGCCGTTTTCAAAAAGCCTGCTTTCCGCCAGCAGCGAGCCGTTTTCCGCTATCAGGTTGTGTCCCGAGAACACCATGTCCTGCGTGGATTCGCCGTCGCCTGCCGAGCAGTAGATATAGCCCGCTACCAGCCGCGCCGACTGGTTCGACACCAACTGACGGCGGTAACTATCCTTGCCGATAACTTCGTCCGAGGCGGAGAGGTTGCAGATAAGCGCAGCACCCGATTTCGCGAGGTAGTTTGAAACGGGGTCGGCTACCCATAGGTCTTCGCAGATCTCAAAGCCTATCTTCACGCAGTCGGCGGGCTGAGAGCCTTGCGTTTCCCGGTTATCCAGCTCGAAAACGCACTGACCCATCTCGGCGGAGTGCATTATTTCGTCGGAAAAATACTGCGTAAGCTCTACCTGCACCGAGCCGCCGCGGTATGGCGCAAAGTGGCGCGCTTCGTAAAATTCATTGTAATTCGGCAGGTGGGTCTTTGGGATAAAACGCAGCACCTCGCCGTTTTGGAGAACTGCGGCGCAGTTGTAAAGCTTGCCCTTAGTGCGAACGGGACAGCCCACCGCCACGAGCATATCGCTGCCCGCCGTGTGCTTCGCGATATTCGCCAGCGCACGCATAGCGCCGTCAAGCAGGGTATCTTGATAGAAAAGGTCTTGACAAGTGTAGCCCGTAATGCAAAGCTCGGGGAAGACCGCTATTTTCACGCCCGCCGCGCGGCATTTATCCATCTGCTCGATTATTTTTTCAGCGTTGAAAGCCGTATCTGCAACGCGTATCTCGGGCGTGCAGGCGGCTACTTTTATAAATCCGTCTTTCATAAAAAACAGCTCCAGTTTCAAAATAAAATACACTATAATTATAACACATTTCGGTGAAGATTTCAACCGAATTTCGCGGCAGGCGTGAAAAAAGCCTCTGCATTTTTCGCAAAGGCTTTTATACTTGATATTATTCAATCATTCAACGGTCGGGTTGAACCAGTCGCCGTCGTAAGTTTCTATCCAGCCGTACTGTTCGCCGTATTTTACATACGTCCACTTTACGCTGAGGTAGTTGTAGCCTACTTTTTCCAGCTCAGTGCCCTGCGGCAGCTCGGCTATCACGTCGTAGGTGGTGTCGGGGCCGGTGTAGAGCTTCACTCCGCCGTATCTGATAACGCTAATATCGGTGGAGGAAGAGTAGTAATCGTCTGGCTTTACCACCGTTACCGTCGGCGCGGTGGAAGAAAGATACGTCTTGCAGACCCAGCCGCTCACGCCGTCAGATGTTACATAGCACCACGTTTCCTCAGACTTCGCGTCCTCCTGCTCGGCGGTGACGTTAAGCGCCGTGCCCGAAGCCAACGGCTCGCCCTCGCACTTAGAGTAATCATACCCCGGGCCTATGCGCATAACAAGGCTGTCGGTAGTGACGTACATAGTGCCGTAATCTTCCTCAAATTTCGGCGCTACCTCCTGCTTATAGGGGTCGGCGGTGGTGGTAGTGGTGGTAGTTTCGGTCGGCTTTGTGGTTACGGCCGCGCTCTCCTGCTCCTGCGACTGCGCGGGGGCTGAGGAAACGGGCGGGGCGTCATTGCGGCGGGTGCGGTCTTTTAGCATAAGCGTTGCCCAGACCACCGAGCCTGCTATAAGGCAAAGCCCCATGGCTATACATATCAGCTTGTAGATGCCTGCGTTCACGCGCACCTCGCGGCGCTCTTCGGGGGTAGGCGCGGCGGGCTTTACGCGCACGCTTTTTACCTCGGTCGGCTCGGGCGATAGGGCTTTTCCGCAGGCGGGGCAGGTCTTTGCGCCCTCTTCTATCTCGTTTTTACATTCAGGGCATATCATAAATCTTTCCCCTCCCTTTTGTTCGTTGCGTTTTGATATTTTTCTAAATTATATCACAAGCCGCCGCATTTGTCAAGAAAAAAGCGCCCCTGCCCGCTTATTTTGCAGACAGGAAGCGCAAGATATTATTTTCCGAGGTAGACCCAAACTTCTGTTTTTACTTTTTCACCCTCATAAGCTCCATCTCTATTTGGGCATATATAAGGATACGCTATATCATAAACTTCTTGAGAAACAAATGTTAGAATATCCCAACTTCCATTTCTCCATTCAGCAATAGCAGAACAACCGTACCATCCAGGATATTCAGACATATCCTCATAAGTAACAGTACCATACTCAGGATTAACAACGCTGCTCTGCGTAGATTTGCTCTTCTTGACCATCGTGCCGGTAATTACCCCATTAGTATCAGCACGCCTGCCGTAAGCCCTAAGCTTGAAAGTGTATTTCGTACCGCTCTTTAAATTCTTGACCTTGTAAGTGCCCACGCTCGCGCCCTTTATCGTGGCAACTTTGGTATAAGCGCCGCCGTTTTCGCTAATGTAAAGCTGATAGCCGTCGCACTTTACGCCCTGCCAATTCACTCTGATAGAGTCTTTAGTGGAGGAAAAAGCCTTGAATTTCGGCGCTGCGGGCAGGGTCGTCACGCTCTGTACGCGGCTGGCTTTGCCCCAAAAAGTCTTGCCCGACTTTTTCTTGTATGCCTTTACTTTGTACTGGTAAGTGCTGTAAGGCGCAAGACCTTTTTCGGTATAGCTCGTGCCCGAGAGGGTCTTTACTTTCACCCAGTTGCTGCCGACTTTTCTGTATATCCTATATCCGATAGCACCGCTTACGGGCTTCCATGAAAGGGTAGCGCTGTTTGCGGTGACCTTATATTCGCGCAAAGCGGGCGGGTTCAAGCCGTTGTTCGCTTCGATAAGCACCGCCGCGGTCTGAGCGGGCGCGCCGTATACCTCCGCGCTCGGCAGCATTGCCGCCGTGCTGCACATTATCGCTGCCGCTGCGGGCAGGGCTATCAGTTTCTTTATCGTTGTGTTCATGTTATTTTCCTCCTATAATATTCTGTCAAAATAATTATATCACTAGTGTTGAAATTTGTCAACTCTCTTTACAAAAAAACGCCCCCCGCATTCAGCGGAGAGCGCTTAAAAAATTATTCTGCCGGTTCCGAGTCAGTAATAGTATCTTCGGTATCGGCGTTATCGTCGCTGTCGTCTATCTCGTCGTAGTCCTCGTTTTCGTCGATGTAATATCCGTCGTCATTCAAATATTCATCGAGATCATCGTAATTCTGTCTTTCGAGGTAAGGCAGAGCGTTCAGCTTGCTGATGACCTTTTTCACATCGTCCACCGAGTTATAGAATATAGTCTGACCGTACACCGTGTCGGAGTAGTACATATCATCGCCTTCATACTTGCGCGAATTTATGTTTATCTCGAGCGTATCGCTGTACTCATCGAAAGAATCGTAATAAACATTGCCGAAGTTGTTCAAAAAGCCGCTTATGCTCTTTTTATCCGGCTTTTTCGCCTGATATATGATGTCGAATACCTTTTCGATGTCCTTTTTGCTTGCGTCGGTGCTTATTTTGTAGTCGCCCCAAACTTCATCGCCGTAATCTTCCACAGAATAGTTGTAGTTCATTGAAACATCGACATAAAGGCTGCCGTCGTTTTTCAGATTAGCTTCCAGACCGTTGTAGCCAAAACCATTGGTAAGATAACCCAGTGCAAGCACCGCTATGAAGCATACGCAGTCGGCGGCGTATTTCAAAAGCCATACCAAAACGCCCTTGATGGAAAGTTTAGCGCGGCTGACTATTATATTTATAATAGTATATATCAGCGCGGCAACTACCAGACCCATTCCGAAAACGCCCGTGATGTAGAATACTACCAGTACCGTGAACACGCCGAGAAGCATCATCAGCGAGTAAGCGCTTCTGAAAACTATCGGGCTGCCGACAGTCTTGCCGTCGCGCTTTCTGTATATCAGCAGGCAGGAGAATATCACCGCCAGCGAGATAAGGCAGTTTATAAACGTGTAAACGCTGTACCACTTAGCGTCGTAATCCGAAACCATAAGAAGCGGCATATACGACCAAAGCGAAAGGAAATGCTCGCTGATGTAGCCGGTAGATACCTTAGCGTAGTTTTCTACCATAGTGTATATCATGGTAGAGGGCAGCGCGGTGATTATGCCCGCGGTGATTATCGGAAAATATATGCTCTCCGCCGCCGAGCCGCAGCAGCAGTTCCAGAATATCGAGACCGCCGCGGTAAAGAGGATAACGCTAAGGTAAAGCAAAGTCAGCGGCAGTGCGTATTCCGCAGCATTGCCTACTCCGCGGTGGTAGCCCGCAAAGCCCGCTATCACCATAACGTTTGCCAGTACCGTCCAGAATATCGCGGGTATTATCTGTATGAAAGTCAGCGCCAGCAGCTTAGAGAAGTAGCGCTCGTTCGCCGTCATCGGCAGCGAGAGGGTAATGTCGCGCTGCTGTCTGTTGTGCATATCGCTGAAAAGCGAGCTGCAAATGAAGTATCCGCAGCCTGCCGCCGCGAGGAAAAGCACTATCGAGAGAGCGTAGGGGAAAAACTCGCCGTCCTCCTTAGCGGTAACTATGCCGTTCAGCCCGTATGTCAGCGCGCCCGCGCCCATAAGTATGTTTATTATCAGCAGCATTTTTCGCTGCACGCGCACTTCGGCAAATGCCGCGTTTTTAATCCTCTGAAATGACATTTCCGTACCCCCTTGCCTGCAATTCGTAAATAAATATCTCTTCCAGCGTAAGCGGGATAGTTTCCGCAATATCTATGCCGAGGGAGGATATTTTCTCGTCTATCTCAGTTTCCGTACCTTTTATAATAGCCTGCGCTACTCTGCCCGTAGCGCTGTATTCCATCACGCGCAGACCCATAAGCTCCAGTTCGCCGCGCGATATAACGCGCTTTTTGTCCACAAGCTGCACTTTTCTGAATCCGCTGCGTATCTCGTCGATCTCGTCGGCGAAGATAAGCTTGCCCTTGTGTATCAGCATAGCGCGGTCACAAAGCTCGTTTATCTCGGCAACGTTGTGCGAAGAAACTATCATAGTAGCGCCGCGGTCGAGCATTTCGTCAACTATCATTTCCTTTACTACTTTCCTCATAGCGGGGTCGAGTCCGTCGAAAGCTTCGTCAAGCATTAGGCACTTTGTCATGCAGGAAAGCCCGATTATAACTACCGCCTGCCGCTTCATGCCCTTTGAGAACTCCGCCATGCGCTTGTTTGTCGGCAGACCCAGCTTAGCCGTCAGCCGCTCGTACACCTCGTCGGAAAAATCGGGGTAGTAGCTGCGGTAATATTTTCTCAGCCCCTCCAGCGTGAAATCGGCGTACTGCACCGTTTCATCGTTTACGAAAAATATCTTTTTCTTAGCCTCAGGGTTGTCGTAGACCTCTTCGCCGTCGATGGTTATGCTGCCCTGCTCGGTCTTGTAAATGCCGCAGATCATGCGCATAAGGGTAGATTTTCCCGCGCCGTTAGAGCCGAGAAAGCCGTATATGCAGCCGTCGGGCACGGTTATGGAAACATCGTCCAGCGCCTTAAAATCCTTTTTCTTATCCAGAGCGCCGCCTTTAAAAGTCAGCGATACGTTTTTTATCTCTATCATTTCGCTCCGTCCTCCTTAACTTCATCCATAAGCTCGCTGCCAACGCTTTTTACTATATCTATAAGCGTTTGCTGCGGAACGCCCGCCGCGAGAGCCTCGCGCGTTTTCTCCTCAAAGCCGCGTGTGAGCGCCGTTTCGGCGTGGCCTTTCTGCTCTGCCACAAAGCACCCTTTGCCCGGCACGGAGTAGATTATACCGTCGTGCTCCAGCCGCGCATACGCTTTTGCGACGGTGTTCGGGTTCAGCCCCAGCTCTTTCGCGAGCGACCTCGCGCCCGGCAGCTTATCGTCTTTTTTCAGCGCGCCAAGCGAAATATCTGCACAAACGCACTTGCAGATCTGTTCGTATATCGGCGTTCTGCCTGTAATATCCAGCGTTATCACGTTCTCCGCTCCTTTCTTATCATACTCGATACTTGATCCGTCTTTTTGTGTTGTCCTTTTGTCCCTAACTGTACAGTGTATCAGGTGTACTAAGTGTATTATCTGTAATAGTACAGTTATATTATACTTCCGCCCATTCGATTTGTCAAGGGCTTTTGCAGATTTCCATAATTTTCGGCGATATGCACATATTCCGCCGTCGTAATTAGTCCTGTTTTCACAAATATGCTGCCAGTATCTTCCGCACAAATCAAGAGCAGTTGACTTGACGATGAAAATATATTATAATATAGTAAGATACACTACCTATGCATCTTAAAAAGGAGATCAAATTATGACGATAAAAAGTACGCGCGGTATATCTTTAGCCGCCGCTGTGCTGATGATGATAACGGCGCTCTTCCTCGCGCCGCTGCACGCTTCGGCTGAGGCGCACGGAAATTTCTACATTCCCGATGGCGCTGTGCCCGCAGGCAGCGAGTTTGAAATAAGCGTGGAATTTACCGCCGACGATACGATAGGCACGGTGCAGGCGGCAATGACGTACAGCGAAGATTCGATAGAATTTATCAGCGGCGATTCCGCTTCGGGCGGCGGCGGCATTGTGAATATAAAAGGCTTCCCCGACAGCGCCGCGCAGAGCCTTACAGTTTCGCTGAGGTTCAAAGCGCTGACCGAGGGCAGCTCGCAGATAAATCTTACGAACGGCTCGGTATTCACCCCCGACGGCACGGCGCTCAGCACCGCCATCACCGCCTACGCCACCATCACGGTAGGCCCTGCCGCGGCGAACGATTCTGACGGCGGCAGCGATTCATCGGCGGCGGATACTACCGAAAGCGTTGATACTTCGGGCAAGGCGCTTCTCAAATCGCTAACGCTTGAAACAGGCGAGCTTCGTCCCGAGTTTTCGCCGGGGATATATGATTACACTGTAACAGTTCCGCACGAAGTCGATCTGCTGGAGCTGGAGGGCGTTACCATGAGCGAGAACGACAGCATTTGGTACGAGGGCGCGAAATACCTTGCCGACGGCGTAAATCAGCAGACGATAACCGTCACCGCCCCCGACGGCACGCAGAATGTCTACACCGTCACCATCTACCGCGAAACTGCCGACGGCGACAACGACGCCGACTACACCGACGACCCCGACGATACGCAGGATTCGCAGGAGCAGATAACTTCTCAGCAGGCGGAGAGCAGCACCGCTTCCCGCGCGACGAAGCCCCCCTCTGACGAAACGGGCGTGCAGGAGCTTCGCGACAAAATAATGCCCGCGATGTACGTCGCGATGATCGTAATAGTCCTCGCAGTAATCATACTGATCGTGTGGATAAGAAGCAAGAGCAAAAACAAACTGAAATAAAAAATCCCCCCGAGCTTTAAGGTTCGGGGGATTTTTATGCTTTATAAAGCCGTCAAGCGCTAGGGCTTACTTTTTATTTTTCATGTAAACCGTAGTTCCTGCAAGCGCGATCACCGCCGCCGACATTACCGAAGCCAAGAGAAGCAGCGAGCTGTCGCCCGTTTTCGGGTTCGCGGTAGTATCTTTGCTCGAGGTCGAAGCAGACGTTGAGGTGCTCGCCGCGCTTGAGCTGCTCGACTTTGAGCTGGAGCTTGCTTTAGAGCTCGAGCTTGCCTTTGAGCTGCTGTTTTTCGAGCTTGAATCGGGCTTCGAGGACTCGCTCGGCTTCGAACTTGAGTCGGACTTCGACGAGCTGTCCGCCGCTTTTACGGTGAAGTTTGCCGATACCGTGCCGTTTGCAAATTCTATGGATACGCTGTGCTTGCCCGCTTTTAGCGTTTCGAGGTACTCGCCCGAAAGCGTTACCTGCGTGCCGCCGTTTTCAGCCGCGGAATAGTCGCCCTGCGCAAGCGCCGCGCCGTCTACCGATACGCTCAGCAGATCTTCAAGCGCGCCGTCGGAAACGAAAGCCAGCGCTTTGCCGCTTCCCTTCTGCCACTTCGCGCCATTGCCGCTGATAAGCTCGGGAGCTTTGGTTTTCACAACGTAATCGAAAGCTTCGGAATACGCCGCCTCGCTGTAAACGCCCGTTTCGGTGAAAGTGCCCTTTTCGACCTCGGCAGACTTGACGCTGAAATACAGCTTGCAGCTTTCGCCGTTCCATTCGGGAAGATCGTGGCTTTCAAGAAACGCCGAAATGTCCACCGCCGCGGTGTCGGTAGTTGTAGACCAAACGCTGTTTTCGTCAGCCTTGCCGTCTTTGTAAAGCGTGAATTTGTAGATCACGCCGTGGTCATCGTCGGTAGGGGTCACCGCCGCCCAGCTTGCTTTTAGGTTCTCCGAACTGCCGCCCCAAGCAAGAGATGTCGGCGCGGAAAGCTCCGCCTTTACCTCTTCCGCCGCGTCAGCCGAAGCCGTTACCGCCATGCCCGATACCGCCAAACTCATCGCGAGCGCTGTTCCGAGAATACGTTTTTTGAATAATGTTTTCATAAAGATCAGCTCCTTTGTTCTTTTGTGTTCTGCGAAAGGCTTATCTTTTTTTCTGTTTTTCGGTAGCCTTTCAATTTTGATTATACACCCTTTTGCGGCAAATTGCAAGGAAATTAAACGTTTTCTGAAAATCTTATGAAAAATTTAAGAATTGAAATAAATAACTCCCATAGCCTAAACTACGGGAGTTGAAAATTCGCGATATTGAATATTTTAACCTGCTAAAAAGCTCACGATGATTTCTTATGCAGATTTCTAAACTCGGCGGGCGAGAGCATCTCGTGGCGCTTGAACACCGCGCAGAAGTACGAGCAATCGTTGTAGCCGACCTCCGCCGCTATCTCGTTGATGTTTTTCTTATCCTCGAGCAGAAGTATCTTCGCCTGCTGTATGCGCTTTCTGGCAAGATATTCAAACGGGCGCAGATTTAAGCACTCTTTGAAAAGTCTGCATAGGTACTGCGGCGAAAGGTCTATCAGCTCGGAAAGCTCGGTAAGGGTAATATCCTTGCGGTAATTTTTATTGATGTAATCGATGACAGGCTGAAGCTGATTTTGCTTAGCGCCGTCGTGAGAACCGTTTTGCAGATTTACAACGCGGTTCAGCTCGATGAAAAACTGGTACAGATGCGCCGAGCACTGCTGACCGCAGTAGTAGTAATTGGTGCGCATGAGGTACAGCATTTTCTTGAAGATAGCGTCGAGCGAATTGAGGTCGTATATGTGAAAGACCTTAGCTTTTTCAAGCTTTATGTACTCCATCACCGGCTCTACTTCCCTGCCCTCAAAGGTTATCCAGTGGGTCTCCCATATCTCTTCGGTAGGGTAATATTCGTGCGGCACGTTCGGCGGCAGGTAAAAAGCGTCGCCCGCGTTTATCGGGTACTCCTCGCCCTCAAGCACCAGCACGCCGCTTCCGCGCACGCAGTAGATTATCTGGTGGTTCGGGTAGCCCTCTTCTCTTATAAAATGAAACTCGCGGTCGCGCGCACCGATGCCCAAAACGTACAGCGGCAGGTTGACCTCGTCATTCAGCACAGGATAGTAAAAATCCGTCATGACAATATCCTCCAGCGGGTAAATATATAGTGAAT
>DBEZOM010000009.1:0-7439 GCA_048252855.1 Ruminococcus sp. | reverse complement strand
AAGCGCTCGTCGGTTTTGGTGAAAAGGCTTTGGTAGCTGTAAAGCGCGAAGCCCGAGCATTTTTCGTCCGCTTCCGTATCGCCTATCTGCCGCGCTATTATGCCGACATCGTTTATAAACTCGTCCTCGCGCTCCAGCTTGTACACGCCCAGTCCGCAGACCAGCTTAACATTTTTACATATCACGATGTCCTCCCAGCTTTTCAGCGTTTCTGAAAACGGGCACACGCTGTTTTCGTAACCGAAATATATCTGCGGCGCGATGTAATCGAGATAGCCCTCTTTCGAGCACCACTTTTTCACGTCGGCGTACATCTGCGTGTAATTATTATCCATATTGCCTTGCGGCGACACGCCGAACAGTAGCCTTTCGTCCACCGATTTTACGGCTTCGTAAATATCATGCACCATCTCAGAGCAGTTATCCAGCCGCCACTGCGAAAGGTCGTCAGTCGTCTGCGCCGCCGCAAAAGCCTGCATATCAAAGCTTTCCTCAGTAGTCGGATAAAAATAATCGTCGATGTGCACGCCGTCTATTTCGTAATTCTCCGCAAGCTCCGCCGCGCCATCCGCTATAAGCTCGCGCACCTCGGGATAAGCGGGGTTGAGCCAGTAATAATCGCTGTTATCGGGCTTTGAAACATACTCGGGGTATTTCTCGGGCTGCGAATACCATTCGTAGATCTGCGTGCCCTGCATTTTATCCATATAGACCTGCGTGTCGCAGCGCAGAGGGTTTAGCCATGCGTGAAACGATAATCCATATTTGTGTGCTTCATCTGTCATGATCTCCAAAGGGTCATAGCGCAAAGTGCCCTCTTCGGCGGGAATGTACTTTGACGGTGCAAAATATTGCGAAATGTAATAAGCGTCGCCGAAAGCACGGACGTGGACATACACCGTGTTGCACCCGAGGTCGCTGACATTCTCAAAAGCCCGCGAGATATTCTCACGAAAAGCGCTTTCGCTGTCATCGAGCATACCCGCGAGGTCGATGTACGAGATCCAAACAGCCTTTTGCTCATCGTAATTCAGCGGCGTGTACTCTTCATTTTCGACTGTCTGCTGAGTCTGTTTGCTGTCCTGCGAAGCCGTCGATACAGTTTGCGGCACGGGCGAATTTTGCGTTATTTTCGGCTTGTCCGCTTTTGCCGAGCAGGAACAAAGCAATGCCGCCGCGAGAAGCAGGGCTATTCCATTCATTTTTTTCAATTCCAAAGCACCCCCTCTGCAAAGCTTATGCGCGTGATACGGGTTTTATGCAAAAAAACAGCGCGGCTGCTGCGCCGCGCCATTTGTGTGATTTTTTTATGGGATAAGTCTGTTTATATCTCTCGGGAACATTGATGTTTCGCGGATATTCGACTTATTGAGCAGCTTCATCAGCAAACGCTCAAGGCCTATGCCCAGACCGCCGTGCGGAGGCAGACCGTACTTGTGCGCGTCGAGATAGCTCTTGAAATCTGCGGGGTCAAGACCCTGAGCTTTCATCTTAGCTACCTGCTCGTCGTAATCGTGTATACGCTGACCGCCGGAAGTTATCTCGAGTCCGCGGAAGAGCAGGTCAAATTTGTAAGCTTCCTTGGGGTCTTCCCTGCTGTTCATAGCGTAGAAAGGCGGCTTTGAGGACGGGAAATGCGTTACGAAAATGAAGTCGCTGTTGTACTTTTCCTTAGCGTATTTGCCGAGGTTTACTTCGTCTTCGGGGTCGAGGTCGAACTTCTTGCCCGCGGCGTTATCGCCTCTCAGCATCTTTATAGCGTCGATGAATTTGATCGAGGGTATCTCGGTGATCTGCGGAACGTCGGCTTCAAGTATTTTCAGCTCGTAAGCGTAGTTCTCGGTGATATACTCCATGATGAATTTCAGCATAGCCGTTTCCATCGCCATAACGTCGTACATACTGTCGATATAGCCCATCTCGAGGTCAAGGCCGATGTACTCGTTGATGTGGCGCGAGGTAGCATGCTTTTCAGCTCTGTAAACGGGCGCGATCTCGTAAACGCGGTTGAATACGCCTACGCAGGCCTGCTTGTAGAACTGCGGCGACTGATTGAGGAACGCGTTCTTCTGGAAATAGTCAAGACGGAAGATGTTCGCGCCGCCCTCTGCGCCCTGCGCAACTATCTTAGGCGTGTGTATCTCGGTGAAATTGTTCTTCTTCATGAAGATGTGCATACCGTGCACAAGACCCTCTTGAAGCTTGAATATAGCGCGCTCGTAAGGATTTCTCAGTGCGGCAACGCGATTATCGAGCTTGGTGTCGATAGCGCAGTTGAGTCTGCCCTGCGAGATCTTGAGCGGCATTTCGCTCTTGGGGGTGCTGATAAGGCGAATGTCTGAAAGCTGTATCTCTACACCGTTGAAGTCCTTCGGGTTTTCGGTAACAGTACCCTTTACCCATACGAAGAAGCCTTCGCGCAGACCCTGTATGCTGTCGGCGCAGTCCTTTTCGTTATAAACGGTCTGGATAGTGCAGAAAGCAGTTCTTACAACAATAAACGTTACGCCCGACATCTTTCTGATACGGTGTACGCAAGCCTTGAAGTCTACCACCTTGCCGATGTTGTTCAGCGCGTCGGAAAGGGTAAATTCGCCGAGCAGATTTTCGGGCGATACCATAAGCATAGCGCCGTCTGCGTCGGGAACGTATTTATCGGGATTGGTGTAAGGCGTGAGCGCGGAAATATCGTAGCTTTCCTCTTCCTCAGCCTTAGTATCAGCGGTATCGTCGGCAACGGAAACAGCCGCGAGCTTTTCTTCGAGCACGCCCTTTATTAGCTTAGGCGTAGCGAAGCCCTTGAGAGCCTTGGTGCACTGGCCCATGATAAAGCCGAATACTTTCTTTTCGCCCGAAGCGTACTGCTGTACCTGCGCGGCATTCGCGGCGAGTATCTTGTCGATCTCAGCGCCTACCTTTTCGGTATCTACGGTGATGATGAAGCCTGCCTGCTCAGCCAGCTTTTCGGGGTCGCCGCCCTGCTCAGCCATAGTGCGGAAAACAGTTTTAGCGTCGTTCTTCGAGATCTTTTCAGTATCAGCCATGCGTACCAGCTCGGCGAGCTGCGCGGGTGTGAACTTAACGTTCTTGACGTCGATCTCGCCCAGATTTATACGGCGCATAAATTCGGTGAGTATGAAAGCCGAGATAGTCTTAGGCGAATCGTACACCGCAAGTGCCGCGTCGAAGAAATCGGAAATATCCTTATTATTGATGATAGTCTGCGCGTCGATCTCGGAAAGTCCATACTGCTCGGTATAGCGCGCAAAACGCTTATTGGGCATTTCGGGAAGCTTCGCTCTGATCTCAGCAAGCTGCTCATCGGTGATGTTTACCTGTAAAATATCAGGTTCGGGGAAATAACGGTAGTCGTGCGCATTTTCCTTAGTACGCATCGACTTTGTAGTATCTCTGTTCGCGTCGTAGCGGCGGGTCTCCTGAATAACCTTTTTGCCGGCTTCGAGCAGAAGTGCCTGACGGCGTTCCTCGTACTTTATAGCTCTGCCGACAGACTTGATAGAGTTGATGTTCTTGATCTCGGCGCGCGTACCGAATTCCTTATCGGTAGGCTTCATGATCGAGATATTTACGTCGCATCTCAGCGAGCCCTGCTCCATCTTACAGTCGCAAACGCCTGCGTACTGGAGAAGCAGCGATACCTGCTCTACGAAAGCCATAGCTTCCTCAGCGGATGACATATCAGGCTCGGTAACTATCTCTATCAGCGGTATACCGCAGCGGTTATAGTCCGCCAGCGAAACGCCGTTGTAATCGTCGTGAACGAGCTTGCCAGCGTCCTCTTCGACGTGTATATGGTTTATTCTGATGTTCTTCTTCTCGCCGTTCACCTCTATCGGCACATATCCGGGGCCGCAGAGAGGTCTGTAAAGCTGCGAGATCTGATAAGCCTTAGGCAGGTCGGGGTAGAAGTAGTTCTTTCTGTCGAATACCGAGAATTTGTTTATCTCGCAGTTGAGGGCGTAGCCCGCCTTTACCGCGTACTCGATAGCCGTCTGATTTATAACGGGCAGTGTTCCCGGCAGACCCATACAAACGGGGCAGCAGCGGGAGTTGCGCTCTCCGCCGAACTCAGCGGAGCAGTTGCAGAATACTTTGGTTTTTGTAAGAAGCTCGGCGTGGATTTCAAGACCGATGACTGTAATATATTTTTCCATTTGTCTTTTCCTCCTTTAAAGCTTAGGCGCAATGGGCGTAAAGGTCTGCTCGTAAGCGTCGGCGAGCTGGATAACCGTCTGCTCGTCAAAGCGCTTGCCGATTATCGACATACCTATCGGCATACCCTGAGCGTTGTAGCCGCAGGGCGTGGATATTGCGGGGAGTCCCGCGATGTTTACAGTTACGGTGCATATATCCGCCTGATACATCTTTACGGGGTCTGATACCTGCTCTTCGGGGCGGTAAGCTACCGCGGGGGTAGTCGGGGTGAGTATAGCGTCGCACTTAGTGAATATCTCGTCGTATTCATCTCTTATTACCTGACGCAGAGCCATAGCCTTACCGTAATAAGCGTCATAGTAACCGCTGGAGAGCGCGTAGTTTCCGAGAAGTATTCTTCTCTTTACCTCGTCGCCGAAACCTTCGCTGCGCGAGTGCTTTATAAGCTCTTCGTAGCTCTCAGCGTCCTTAGCGCGGTGACCGTACTTTATACCGTCATATCTCGAGAGGTTAGAAGCAGCCTCAGCCGAGGAAATGAGGTAGTACGCAGGGATAGCGTATTTCAGAGAAGGCATAGAGCAGTCGATAAGCTCAGCGCCGAGCTCCTTATACTTTTCAGCCGCTGCAAGCACGGAAGCCTTTATCTCGTCGTCGATACCTGCCGCGTAAAATTCAGCGGGCAGCGCGATCTTCATGCCCTTGAGCGGCTGACCGATCTTAGCGTTGAAATCGGGCACTTCGTTCTTTGAGCTTGTGCCGTCGTGCATATCAAAGCCGCAGATCTGATTAAGGATAATTCCGCAGTCAGCGCTGCTCTTCGCGATAGGGCCGATCTGGTCGAAAGAGGAAGCGAAAGCTACCAGACCAAATCTGGAAACACGGCTGTAAGTAGGCTTTATGCCGACCACTCCGCAGAAAGAGGAGGGCTGGCGGATAGATCCGCCCGTATCAGAGCCGAGAGCCGCCGCGCAGAGGTCTGCCGCAACCGCCGCCGCCGAGCCGCCCGACGAACCGCCGGGTACGCAGTCGGTATTATACGGATTGCGGGTCTTTGCGAAAGCGGAGGTCTGAGTAGAGCCGCCCATAGCAAATTCGTCCATAGAGGTCTTGCCGAGCATAACTATGCCCTGCGAGTCGAGCTTTTGCATTACGGTAGCGTTGTAAGGGGGGATAAAATCCTCCAGCATTTTAGAAGCGCAGGTAGTGCGCACGCCCTCGGTGCAGATATTGTCTTTGATAGCGAGGGGGATACCCGTAAGAGGCTTCTGCTCGCCTGCGTCGATAAGCTTCTGCGCCTCGTCAGCCTGCTTTAGTGCGCCCTCTTCGGTAACGGTGATATAAGCTTTGATCTCGCCGTCGCGCGATCTTATATTTTTCAGATATTCTTCCGCCAGCTCGCGCGAGGAGATCTTTTTCTCGTCAAGCGCCGCACGCATATCGCGGATAGATTTAAGTGAGCTGTCCAACATTTACACGACCTTCCTTATATATTTTAGGTTATTCAACGACCTTAGGCACTACGAAGCAGCTGTCGGAATTAACTGCATTCTGAAGCACTTTTTCGGTAGACATCGAAGGAAGCTTTTCATCCTTGCGAAGGTCGTTGAGGAATACGTTGTGATTATCTTTCAGCGCGTCGTACTCCAGCCCGAAGTCTTTAATTGTATCCATAAGCTCGATGATGTCGGTCATTTCGTCAGCGGTCTTAGCCAGCGCTTCGTCTGTAAACTCCAGCTTTCCCAGTTCTGCGAGATACTTTACCATTTCAAGATCCATAGAAAAAACCAATCCTTTCTCTATTGCTGCGGCGGCATATCGCACATTCGCTGCAAAAGCACCGCATACTCAAATTTTATTATACTATATTTCTGCGCTTTTTGCAAGTAGTTTTACCGATTTACAAAAAAAGTTCATAATTGAGGGCACAAAAAGCAAAAACGCCGCAGCTGATATAGTAAAAGCTGCGGCGCTGCGGCATAAATCATTTATCTTTGTTAAGATATTTGTCCATAATATGGCAGAAATCGAATGTTGCAAAATAATCTGCGGGTGTTTCTGCGCGGCGGATCATCTTCACGCTGCCGTCTTCCTGCAAAAGAAGCTCGGCGTGGCGAAGTCTGCCGTTGTAATTGTAGCCCATAGAGTAGCCGTGCGCGCCCGTATCGTGGATAACGAGTATATCGCCGGTATCTATCTCAGGCAACATTCTGTCTATTGCGAATTTATCGTTGTTCTCGCAGAGCGAGCCAGTAACGTCGTACTTGTGGTCGCAGGGAGCGTCTTCCTTGCCCAGCACGGTGATGTGATGATAAGCGCCGTACATAGCGGGACGCATGAGGTCGCAGGCGGTAGCGTCTACGCCGACATATTCCTTGTAGATATGCTTGTGGTGAATGCACTTGGTAACGAGATGTCCGTAAGGAGCGAGCATATATCTGCCAAGCTCGGTAAATATAGATACATCGCCCATACCTGCGGGTACGAGTATTTCATCAAAAGCCTTGTGCACGCCCTCGCCGATAGCGAAAATATCGTTCGGCTCTTTATCGGGAGTATATGGTATGCCTACGCCGCCCGAGAGGTTGATGTACTTGATCTGAACGCCGGTCTTTTCTTTTATCTCAACAGCCAGTTCGAAAAGTATGCGGGCAAGCTTAGGATAATAAGCGTTGGACACGGTATTGGAAGCGAGGAACGCATGGATACCGAAATTCTTAGCGCCCTTTTCCTTGAGTATCTTAAAGCCTTCGATGATCTGCTCGTGTGTAAAGCCGTACTTAGCGTCGCCGGGGTTATCCATTATCTGAGTTTCGATCTCGAAATGTCCGCCGGGGTTATAGCGGCAGAAAATAGTTTCGGGAATACCGCAGAGGTCGTCGAGGAACTTGATGTGGGTGAAGTCATCGAGGTTGATGAAAGCGCCCATCTCGCGCGCCTTGAGGTAATCTTCCTTAGGGGTAACGTTTGAGGAGAACATTATATCGCTGCCCGAAAAACCGCAGCACTCGCTCATCATAAGCTCGGTAAGCGAAGAGCAGTCAACACCGCAGCCCTCTTCCTGAAGCACTTTGAGGATAAAAGGGTTCGGGGTAGCCTTTACGGCGAAATACTCTCTAAAGCCCTTGTTCCACGAAAACGCCTTGAAAAGGTCGCGCGCGTTCTGGCGAATAGCTTTCTCGTCATAGATATGAAAAGGCGTAGGGTAAGTCTTGATTATCTCTTCCGCCTGCTCTTTGGTGATAAAAGGTT
This sequence comes from Ruminococcus sp., assembly GCA_048252855.1. Taxonomy (GTDB): domain Bacteria; phylum Bacillota; class Clostridia; order Oscillospirales; family Ruminococcaceae; genus YE71. Next base: position 14 of record DBEZOM010000009.1, on the reverse strand, counting down.
TTTTCATTTCTTTC
>DBEZOM010000008.1:0-7119 GCA_048252855.1 Ruminococcus sp. | reverse complement strand
ATATTTAACAACCAATGAACATATAATGAACTTATCACAAGTCTATCATCTGCCAATATTTAAATTTTTGTTAAATGCGCCGAAAATCATTGCAATTGACGTAAAAATCGTGTATAATAGTAATAAGTAAGTGCGCCTATACGCGGAAAGCTCACGGCGGCACTTCATCCACACTACGCTATCTAAGATGTATAATATAAAAATTTATGAAAGGGGAGTTTTTTATGGGACTATTCAGCAGAAGAAAATCTGCTCAGCCCGCCGCGCCGAAGCCTGCGCAAAAGCCTGCCGCCGCGGTAGATCCGGACGACATCTGGAATACGCCTAAAAAAACTGCTAAAGTAAAAGAATCAAAATTTGCAGACGAAACTACCGAAGCGCTCGCAGAGCCTGTTTCAATAGACCCCGAAACCATCAAGAAGAAAATGGAAGCGCTGGAGCGTGAGCTGGAGGAGCAGAAAAACAAGCCTGCCCAAAGCTACGAGCCCATCGCCTCAGTAAAGGACGACGAAGTTGTTTCGGCGCAGGCGAAGTACGAGGAACAGTACCGCATAGAGCACGAAAAGTACCTCGCGAGCCACCATCAGGACATCGACTCCGCCGACTCTGCCGACGTTGACAGCAAGATCAGCCACATGGTGGAAGAACACAACCGCGCTGAGGAAGAGACCAAGCGCAATCTCGGCAACATAGAGGGCGCTGACCCCGAGCAGATCGCCAGCGGTCTCAGCTCGCTGGGCGTGGCGAAAGACGTTACGCTCGACGCCGATTACAAGAACATAAAGGAAGTTTCCGCCGACGAAGTAGCCGAAAAGCTAAGCGGGCTGGGCGTTGCGAAAGACGTTACCCTCGACGCCGACTACAAGAACATAGAAGAGATCTCAGCCGAGGACACCGAAGCTATGACGCGCGAGTTCCTCGAAAAATACGGTTCGCGCAAGGCGTGAGCGTAAAAAAGGGCGGCTCCCACTGCCCTGCAATATCTGGTGGACTATTACCGCGCGCAAAACGTGCGGTATTGCCATTATTATGCTATTGCTAAAAATATTAAGGTAAGGAGAGTTTCAGAAAATGCTGATAAACACAGATAACGCTATAATCAAATATTCCGATAAGGGTAAGCCTTTTCCGTATGACAAGCTGCTTTTCGCGACCATCGAGCCTTACATTTTAGAGTTCAAGAACGCAAGACTCGATAAGCTTACCGACGAGGACGCGGCAAGATGCCTTGCGAGAATATACAAAAAGATGGAAGTAAACGGCGTGCCCGTGCTCGAGTTTTTCAAGACCGAGCTGGCCGGCTGGAAAGACCTCGACCAGCACACCAAGACGATGAACCTCGCGAACCTCATCGCGCGCGACATCTTCTGCTGCTTCGATAAAAACCGCTACGATGAAAACGGCGAATTCGCAGTGTGCGACAGAATTTACAGCATAAAGAACAAAGACGGCGAGAACGACTTTATCTACGCCGAGGAACACGTTAAAGGCAAGCTGCTCAAAAAACAGCTTTCGGAAGAATCAAAATACTTTAAGCAGCTCATGGAATTCAACGCCGCAGGCAGACTTCCCAAGAGCAGCGACGAATAAAGAGAGGTAATTTATAATGGTACAGATAGAAATGGAAAACGGCAAGAAGATCAAGATAGAGCTTTACCCCGACGCTGCGCCCATAACCGTGGCAAACTTCGAGAAGCTGGTAAAAGAGGGCTTTTATGACGGCCTGATCTTCCACCGCGTTATCAAGGACTTCATGATACAGGGCGGCGACCCTACCGGTACAGGCATGGGCGGCGCTGACGAAAAGATCAAGGGCGAATTTGTCATCAACGGCGTGAACAATATGGTAAGACACGAGCGCGGCGTTATCTCTATGGCGCGTTCCGCCGACCCCAACTCCGCCTCCTCGCAGTTCTTCATCGTGCACAAGACCTCGCCGCACCTCAACGGCCAGTATGCCGCTTTCGGCAAGGTAGTAGAGGGCATGGACGTAGTTGACGAGATAGCCGAAGTTGCTACCGACTACATGGATAAGCCCACCACCCCGCAGGTGATGAAGAAAGTTACCATCGTAGACTGATAGTGTGAATTTTTTGTGAAATGCTTGACAAAAGCTTTTCGCGGTGGTACAATATATTTCAGAATAAAAGATCAATGCGATGAAGAGAAATCTCGCACTTTCACTTACAGACTTGCGACAGAGAGCGCTTTCAGCGGCTGAAAAAAGCGCGCGGGTCTTGAAAATGCGTGTACCGTTCTCCGAGTGCGTTTAATAAACGCCGGTTCGGCACCGTTATCCGTCGGGCATTATGTTCGTAATGCGCTGAGTGCTGCTTTTGCGGCAAAACACGGGTGGAACCGCGGTCTTTCATTATAATGAAATGTCGCCCCGAAGTTCTTAGAGAAAATTCTAAGGCTTCGGGGCTTTTTGTTTCATATTTTTACAGACTGTGAAACATATCAGGGAGGCAACAAAGAAAAATGCTTGCTTTGCGAAGAACGCTTGCGGCGCTCTGCTACACCGCAATGCTCGCCGCTGACGCCGTATCGGCATACATAATATACGATTCGGTGACGGGCGGGATAACATATTACTACGGTATGCTGCTGTTTATACCGATATTCATATTTTCGTACTGGATGTCAACTTTCTTTTCGCAGCTTACCTACGGCAGACAAAACGGGCGGCGGATAATGCCGAGCTGGCTGCGCACTATGCTCAACGTAATCGGCAACATAGCTAGTCTGGCGCTGATAGCTTTTTGGGGATACATCTACGTTACCCAGTCGCTTTACGACGCGCCGAACGAAAATTTGCTCGCGCCCGAAGCTTTTAAAATCAGTCAACACTTATAATGTATATAAATGAAAGGATGGTAAATATGATAAAACTTACGCTCAAAGACGGAAGCGTCCGCGAAATCGAAAACGCTATGCCCGCCAGCGAGATAGTTAAGGGAATCGGAATGGGTCTTTACAAGGCTGCATGCTGCGTAAAGATAAACGGCGAGGTGAAAGACCTGCGAACCGTTATCGACAGCGACTGCGAGTTTGAAGTAATGACTTTCGACTCAAAGGCAGGCGCGGAGACATTCCGCCACACCGCAGCGCACCTTATGGCGCAGGCTGTAAAGAACCTCTACCCCGAAGCAAAGCTGGCGAGAGGCCCTGCTACCGAAACGGGATTTTACTACGATTTTGAAGTTGCAAAGCCTTTCTCGCCCGAAGATCTGAAAAAGATAGAGGCTGAGATGAAGAAGCTCGCGAAAGAGGGCTACGCTCTCGAGCGTTTCGAGCTGCCCGCCGACGAAGCTGTAAAGCTGATGGAAGAGCGCGGCGAAACCTACAAAGTAGAGCTTATCCACAAGCACGACGACCGCGGCGAAGCGCTCAGCTTTTACAAGCAGGGCGATTTCGTAGACCTTTGCGCAGGCCCGCACCTTATGAGCGTTGCGCCTGTAAAGGCTTTCAAGCTGCTTTCATGTACCGGCGCTTACTGGGGCAAGGCTGACGAGGGCAGACAGCTTTCGCGTATCTACGGCACGGCTTTCCCGAAAGCTTCGCTGCTGGAAGCACACCTCAAGGCTATGGAAGAAGCTAAGCTGCGCGACCACAACAAGCTCGGCAGAGAGCTGGAATATTTCACCACGGTAGATACTATCGGTCAGGGTCTGCCCGTACTGCTGCCCAAGGGCGCGAGAGTAGTTCAGCTTCTCCAGCGCTGGGTAGAGGACGTTGAGCAGAGCAAGGGCTGTCTGCTTACCAAGACTCCCCTTTTCGCTAAGAGAGAGTTTTACAAGATCTCGGGTCACTGGGACCACTACCTCGACGGAATGTTCATTCTGGGCGATCCGTATGACGAGGAAAAGGAATGTTTTGCGCTGCGCCCGATGACTTGTCCTTTCCAGTATCAGGTATTTCTTAACAAGCCGCGTTCTTACCGCGACCTGCCTATGCGCCTTACCGAAACTTCCACGCTTTTCAGAAACGAGGACAGCGGCGAGATGCACGGACTTATCCGCGTTCGCCAGTTCACCATCTCTGAGGGCCACTATATCCTGCGCCCCGACCAGCTTGAAGATGAATTCTCGGGCTGCTTAGAGCTTGCGAAATATATGCTCGACACGGTAGGTCTGCTTCAGGACTGCACATTCAGATTTTCGCAGTGGGATCCCGCAAACCCAAACAACAAGTACGAGGGTACTAAGGAACAGTGGGAAGAAGCGCAGGCTGCTATGAAGAAGATACTCGACGACCTCGGCGTAGACTACGATATAGGCATCGACGAAGCGGCGTTCTACGGCCCTAAGCTCGACATTCAGTACAAGAACGTTTACGGCAAGGAGGACACGCTGGTAACCATTCAGATAGATATGCTGCTGGCTCAGCGCTTCGGTATGTACTATGTCGATAAGGACGGTCAGAAGAAGCTGCCTTACATCATTCACAGAACTTCGCTGGGCTGCTACGAGCGCACGCTCGCTTACATGATAGAGCACTTCGCTGGCGTTCTGCCGCTCTGGCTCGCACCCGAGCAGGTACGCCTTATGCCGATAACCGCCGCGCAGAACGATTACGCGCGCTCCATCGCCGAAAAGCTTACCAACCTCGGCATGAGAGTTACGGTAGACGACCGCGACGTGAACATCGGCCCGAAGATAAAGAACGGCAGACTCGAGCGTATTCCTTATATGCTGATAATCGGCGAAAAGGAAGCAGAGAGCGGCACTGTAACCGTTCGTTCGCGCAAAGAGGGCGAGCTGCCCGATATGCCTGTAAGCGACCTCATCAACAAGCTTGTAGAGGAAGTTGCTACCAAGGCTAAGTAAACTACAACGCATAATAAACGGCGTGCAGATCGTAAAAGACCTGCACGCCGTTTTTGCTGTATTCTTAATGCTGCTTATTCACACTATTATAAATGTATCAGCCCCAAAGCTTTTCGGGGTAAACGCCCGCCGCGATGTGCTCCTTAACAGCCGCCTGCGCCGCCGCCTTATCGACAGCATTTGTAACGCCGAACCACTTATCGGTAGTCTCAAACATCTTGCAGTCGGCTTCGCCATTGTGGATAAGCTCGTTTATGAACGATGGCAGCAGATATTCCGCGTCGGGCGACTGGGAATTTGCCGCGAGGAACTCATCGAAGCCCTCGCCCAGCTTGCCGATGAACTCGGGCGGGCAAGCCCACATATTCATGGAAACGTGCGTATCCTCGCTAAGGGTCTGAATCTCTTCCGACTCTTTGGAAACTGCGGCTATCATCTTGCCCTCAGCGCCGTTTTCGCGGTGTATCTTGTAAGTTTCAACAATGTCGGTAAGCATAGCGTTTTCGTCAGCCGAGCATACGCCGCGGGTAACCGTGCCCACCGCGCTGAGCGTGTTTGCCGCCATGAAGCCGGGCATAGCCAGGTGCAGCTTGCCGTCCGCAGGGTGGTCGGCGGCAAGAAAATCATGCATTTTCACAAAAGCTTGTCTGCCGTAAACGTCGTCGGCATTGATGACCGCGAAAGGCTCGTTTACAACTCCGCGGCAGGCGAGAACGGCGTGACCCGTGCCCCAAGGCTTAGTGCGCGAAACGCCCGCGTACTTTTCGGGAACGTCGGAAGTATCCTGATAAACGTAATCGGTATCTATCTGCGCGGAAATGCGGTTACCGATCATTTCGTCGAAAGCCGCCTTGATGTCTTTACGGATAATAAAAACGACCTTATTAAAGCCCGCAGCCTTAGCGTCGAAGATGGAATAATCCATGATTATCTCGCCGTTAGGGCCTATGGGGTCGAGCTGCTTTATCTTGCCCTCGCCGTAGCGAGTACCCAGACCCGCAGCCATTATTACCAGAGTAGTATTTTTCATTTTTACGATCTCCTTGAATTTTATTTGTTCAAATTTTTACGAATTGTCATGAATTTAATAATAGTCCTGTAACAATTATTATCGCATATTTTCGTGCAAATGTCAACAGCTATGCGCAAAAAATGTAACGAACGCACAATTTTTTACACCAAAATCAAAAATTCAGATAATCAAAACGTTTTCATTGTAATATCTAACATGATTTTTATTAAATATGCAGAAAACGTCACAATTTTCGATTGACAGAGTGAGTTTTATGATGTATAATCAATAGAGAAAAAAACGGATACTCTGATGGAGTGCGAAGAATTGAAAGAAGTGTGATATATATGGAAAAATGGGCGCTTATTACAGGTGCAAGCTCGGGCATCGGCGCTGAGCTGGCTAAGCTTTACGCAAGCCGCGGATACAACATCGCCATGACCGCAAGGCGCGCGGACAGGCTCGCAGACCTCGCCATGAAGCTTCCCGCAAAAACGCGCATACTGGTGCATGACCTCGCCGACCGCGAAGAGTGCGCCGCGCTCTACGACGATGTTTCAGATCTTAACATCGAACTGCTGATAAACTGCGCGGGATTCGGCGCGGTAGGAAAATTTGAAACTCTGGATCTCGACAGGCAGATACAGATGACGGACATAAACTGCGTAGCCCCGCTGATGCTTACGCATATGTTTTTGAAAGACTTCAAGTACCGCGACAAAGGCGCTATATTAAATGTAGCGTCCTCGGCGGGACTGCTGCCGGGCGGGCCTAACATGGCGGTATACTACGCCAGCAAAGCTTACCTCACATCGCTAACCAGCGCCATTGCGGAAGAGCTGCGCGCCTGCGGAAGCCGCGTAAAGATAGCCGCCCTATGCCCCGGCCCCGTGGACACCGAGTTCAACGACGTGGCGGGCGTGAAATTCTCGCTGAAAGGCATAACCCCCGCCTACTGCGCGAAATGCGCGGCGCGCGGACTGGACAACGGCGAAGTAATCATCATACCCGAAGAGAAGATACGCCTGCTGAGCTTCGCGACCCGCTTCGCACCCCGCCGCCTGACCGTAGCGGTAACGGGATTGCAGCAAAAGCGTAAAATATGAACGTATATAAGCAAAATGTAAAATGCAAATATTTTCACCTAATGGGCATAATTTTGTTTAAAATTTATCACATTTAACCATAAAACGATTACAAAGTTTGTGCAATAATACGATTGAAAAAAAGGCGGAAATAAAGTAAAATAGTAATATGGATAACGTATAGCTATAACTA
>DBEZOM010000007.1:0-9218 GCA_048252855.1 Ruminococcus sp. | reverse complement strand
AGATAAATTCACTGATCGAGAACATCGAAAAGATAATCGTCGGCAAGCGCGATTCGATAATAAAGGTCGTTTGCGCCGTTCTTGCCGAGGGTCATATACTTATTGAGGACGTGCCCGGCGTCGGCAAAACGCGCTTGGTATCCGCGCTGGCGAACTCTGTTGACGGAAAATTCAACCGTATACAGCTCACGCCCGACATCATGCCCTCAGACATCGTGGGCTTTTCCATGATAGACCCGCAGACGCGTCAGATGGAGTACAAGCAGGGCGCGGCTATGTGCAATTTCCTGCTCGCTGATGAGATAAACCGCGCTTCGCCTAAAGCGCAGTCCTCGCTGCTGGAGGTCATGGAAGAGCACCAGATCTCACTCGATGGAAAGACCATGCAGTTGCCGTCGCCTTTTATGGTTCTTGCCACGCAGAACCCCGTTGAGACCTACGGAACGTATCATCTTCCAGAAGCGCAGATGGACAGATTTCTTATGAAAATTTCCATGGGCTATCCATCTGCCGAGGAAGAGCTTGACATAATCACCCGCTCAGAGCAACCCGCGTTTACCGAAAAGCTGAGCGCTGTAATGTCCATCGAGGACGTAAACGCGCACATCGCGGCTGTAAAGCAGGTAAGATGCACCGAAAATATCAAGAAATATATAGTTGACCTGCTGAACGCAAGCCGCAATTCCGAATTTATAAAGCTCGGCGCTTCTCCGCGCGCGGGCATCGCGCTTTTAAAAGCTTCAAAGGCGTATGCTTATATCAACGGCAAAGATTACGTTGTGCCCGACGACGTGCGCGCTATGACCTCATGCGTGCTTGCGCACCGCTTGATGCTCTCGCCAAAGGGCAAGTCGGTATACGGCGGCGACCCTGCCGCGGCTATGGAGCAGGCGGCTTCTACCGTGGCAGTTCCGATAGAATAAGGAGCGCCACATGAAAACAGTAAAAAATCTGCTGGGGTACATTGGCTGTATCTGCATAACGGTGATGGTCGCGTACTTTATAGACGGCACTGCGGGCATAATACTAACTGCCGCACTTATCTGCGCTTTCGCGATCTCGCTTGCCGTTACGCTCGCAGTACGCAAATTTCTCAACGTAGAGATCTCGCTGAGCCGCGACCTGCTCGGCAAGGGTGACAGCTTTTTGCTCAACGTCAACATCAGCAAGAGCATTATCATTCCTGCCCCCGTTGTGAAGATAAAAGCTGACTGCACTCCGCACCTCAAATTCGAGGGCGAAAGCGTGTACAGCGGCTCGGTAGCAGGCAAAGAAGTCACGACTATCCCTATCTCTATGAAAGCCGTGCACTCGGGCGCGGCGGAGGTCAGCCTTACAAGCGTGCGGCTGTCTGATTTTCTGGGGATACTCTCATTCTCGCTTCCGTTCGCAACGGCAAACGCCGACCTGCTTAAGACGAAAGTTTCGGTATATCCCAACATTCCCGACACGGGTATGCAGCCCGAGCTTCTGAAAACAGTTTCGCAGTTCGCCGCCGATGACGACGATGAAGAGGAAGAGTCGGACGAGATAGCGGTCGGCGCTACCGGCGTTCCCGGCTATGAGCATCGCCAATATTACCCCGGCGACCCTATCAAAAAGATAAACTGGAAGCTTTCTTCCAAGCGTGATATTTACATGGTGCGCCTTGACGAAAAGGTCAGCGCGGCGGGTCAGCTTTTCTTTCTCGACTGTCCGCAGATCGAGGAGAGCGAGTATGTACTCACGGTACGCGACAACGTAATAGAAGGTGCTCTCGCGATGATGTCTATGCTTGTGCGCGACGGCAGGGAAGCGAGCTTTTTCCGTTACAGCGGCGGAATGTGGCTGAGAACGGACATTCACACCATGGCGGACGTTTACACTTTGCAGGAGAGCTTTTCCGACTACACGCCGCACACACCTCCGCAGTCCGTGCCTCCCGAGATAGCAAGTTCTGGCAAAACGCCTATCTGCTTCACGGCGGCTTGCGCAGACAACTATGCCTCGGCTTCCGACATAGCCGCGCACTTCCCGAACGCTATGCTTATTTCGGCGGAATGTGCCGAGCTTATAGACATATCATCAAATATGTGGATAATAAATTCTGAATTTGAATTAAAGCAAAAGAAACATTGATCGGTGAAAATAATGACTATAAAACGTAATGAATTACTCGCAAAATTAACAGAATACATCTGCCCCGCGCTATTGGGTGCCACCGTATGTTTCGCCGTAGTTTACGCGCTGTACAGACCGCTGGCGCTGCTTTATTCTGTAATATTTCTGGTCGCCGAATACGCACTTTTCAGCCTGTTTGACCGAATAAAAAAGATAAAGATAGCGGGCGGGCTGATCTACTTTTTCATGCTGATAGTCTTTGGCGTTATCTCTATGGCGCTAATGGGCGCGGGCTATCAAAACGGCTACGGCTCGATAATAACGTGGTTTTACGGCGAGGACGGCAACTATTCTTACAGCCCGTTTTACCTAAACAGCGTATTTCTGCTCGGCGGATTTTTCGTAATATCCATACTCTACTACTTCACCCGCGTGCGCTACCGAAGTCTTGGCGTAATGCTTTGTATACTATTTCCATTCGTGATATATGCAAAGCGCGCTGAGGAAATCCCAGAGGTGCTTGTTACCATCATAATAACGCTATACCTTGCCGTTATGGTGCACAACCGCAGGATAGACCCCGCCCAGCCGCGCGAAAAGGCGGGCAGGGTAGTCGTAAACCGCTCGTATATCATTTCGATGGCACTTTTCATATCGCTCACGGGCGCTGTTACAATGCTGATAAACAAGCCCGACTATCAATCAAAGCTGGAGCGCAACTCAAATTATTTTGATTACGTTCCCACCAATGCGACCGGCGCGGGCAACGGCGAGAGCGTTTCAAACTCATCGTCGAAGCGCTACGGCGGCAACGGCTATACGGGCGACCCGCTTTTCTATTTCCAAACTGACGGCGATAAGGACATATATTATCTGCGGCGGCAGGCGTATGACTATTTCGACGGCGACGTTTGGCAGATGGACACCGACGATCTTTACGGTATGCCGTATTATCAGAGCACGCCCGAGTATATGACCGACGACATATTGGCGCAGATGAAGAAGTATAAGGACAGCGGCGCTGATCTGAACGGCGCAGACCCCGAAGCTGCGCTTGCACCGAGGGTGAACGGAAGCGTCACGGACGATGGGTTTAACCCGATATATCTGCCCGCACCGCTCAACACCATCGCAGACGAATCCTCGGGCACTGAGCGCGGATATGTAAAATACAGCCACGGCGAGATCTACCGCAACATGAACAAACGTGAAAATTCGCAGGGTATAGATGAAAGCTTTGTTTTCCTTGAGCAGTCTGATTCTCTTTATCTTTATGCCAAACAGCTAGATATGGATAGGTCTGACTTGGAGCAGCTTATATGGGACAGCGACGTTTACGATGCAAATTTCCTCAATGATTATTACAATTCGTCAAGGTATATTTCAATGGATAATGATATTGTGGATAGTAAAGTAACTGACCTTGCTAACGAGATAACCGAGGGGCTTCACGGAGATATGGCAAAAGCAGAGGCGCTTGAAAACTATTTTGAGAACAACGGCTTTGTTTATGACCTCGATTATGTTTCCGACGATGAGTCGATAGAATATTTTCTGTTTGACAGCAAGACTGGCGTATGCTCCAGCTATGCGACCGCTATGACGCTAATGGCGCGCGCTGTGGGTCTGCCTGCGCGGTATGTAGAAGGCTACGCCGCGTTTGAAAAGACAGGCGACAGATATGTTATCCGCGATTCGTATGCGCACGCTTTTGTAGAGGTATACATCTCGGGCGTGGGCTGGCTGACATTCGACCCAACCGTTTCCGACTACCGCAACATTCAGCAGGACAGCGGCTTCGACACGGCAGCGTTCGTGAGCATACTTGGCAGGTCGCTGATACTTATCGCGGTCGTATTCGTAGTTATCTTCATAGTTCTGCTTGACAGAATAGTTGAGCGCTTCTTCCGCATTCGTCTGCATTTCAAATCGCCCGACAAGCAAACGCTGGCGCTTTACGCGAATGTGCTGAAGCTCGTAAACTTCTCATCTCAGCAAAATTATTCTTCGTACACACCGGAAATGCTGAGCGAATACATCTCGCAAGACCGCGGAGTTTCGCTGGAAAAGCTGTTCGCGCTGTTTGAAAAGACCTGCTACGGCGGATATTCACCGAGCAAAGCTGAGTTTGACGAAGCGTATGACGAATACAAAAAGAGCTACAAATTCTTAAGAAAACAACCTAAGAGCAAGAAATAAAAAAAGCTTGTAGTCCAATAAAACGGACTGCAAGCTTTTGCTTTATATACGGTTTTGTATCAGACTTCCGCGAGCATATCGCCCATCTCGTAAAGACCGTGCTCCTTATTTTTGAGGAAAACTGCGGCGTTTACAGAGCCCACCGCGAACACGCCCTTTGAGTGAGCCTCGTGCTTGAGGGAGATGACTTCATCTCTGCCTGCAAAGATTATCTCGTGCTCGCCGACGATCGTGCCGCCGCGTACCGAGTGCATACCTATTTCGGTCTTGCTTCTCTTTGCGCGTACCGAGTGGCGGTCGTAAACGTACTCGCACTTCTGCTCGAGCACTTCGTTGATAGCGTTTCCGAGCATTATAGCCGTGCCGCTGGGCGCGTCGATCTTCTGATTATGGTGCTTCTCGATTATCTCAATATCAAACTGACCCTCGAGAACAGCCGCCGCCTTTTTAGCAAGCTCAGCAAGAAGATTGATGCCGAGCGACATATTGAACGTAAAGAATACGGGTATCGACTCAGCCGCTTTCTTTATCTTAGCGATCTGATCTTCGCTGTAACCCGTGGTCGCGATAACTACGGGCACACCGTTGGTCTGGCAGTAATCGAGCAGACCGTCGAGAGTTGAGGGGTGCGAAAAGTCGATTATAACTTCGGGCTTTACGGGAAGCTCGGCCGCTGTGGCTACGATAGGGAAGTCCGCGCCGCTGTCAGCGACTTTATCTATACCGCCGACTACCTTGCAGTCATCTCTGCCGGCGATTATATCGGCGATGACCTTACCCATTTTTCCAGAAGCTCCGCATATTGCGATGTTTGTCATGATATTAACTTCCTTTCAAAAAAGGCGGATGTTTTTATCCGCCTTTATCTTTTTTACTTGATGCTGTTTACCAGTCCGAGCTTTTCCATTTCTGCTTTCAGCTTTGCGGCAGCTTCATCGCTCATATCGCAAAGGGGCAGACGGCAGGAGCCTGCCTTGAATCCCATGTAATTAAGCGCCTGCTTTACAGGAATGGGGTTTACGTCGCTGAAAAGCGCGTTGGCAAAAGGCAGGGTCTTCATAGCTATCTCGCGTGCTTCGGAGTATTTTTCCTCCAGACAAAGCGCGCAGATCTCGTGCGTTTCCTTAGGACAGCAGTTAGAGAGGACGGAGATAACACCCTTGCCGCCGAGCGACATTATCGGGATTATCTGATCGTCGTTGCCCGAATAAATATCCAGCGCGTCGCCGCAAGCCTGCTTGATCTTAGCAACCTGGCTGATATTGCCCGAAGCTTCCTTTACAGCCACGATGTTGTCCAGCTTAGAAAGCTCCTTCATAGTTTCAACGGCGATGTTCACGCCGGTTCTCGAAGGAACGTTGTAAAGGATTATCGGCAGATCAACAGCTTCTGCAACAGCGGTAAAGTGCTTGATAAGACCCTTCTGCGAAGCCTTGTTGTAGTAAGGGGTAACGCAAAGCAGAGCATCCGCGCCGAGCTTTTCAGCTTCCTTAGAAAGATTTACAGCGTAGCTGGTGTGGTTAGAACCGGTGCCCGCGATAACGGGGATCCTGCCCGCAGTCTTTTCTACCGCGTACTTTATGCAGGCAACGTGTTCTTCGTCGGTCATAGTAGCGCTTTCGCCGGTAGTACCGCAGATGATGATAGCGTCTGTGCCGTTTTCAATATTAAACTCTATAAGTCTGCCGAGCTCGTCGAAATTGATCTCTCCGCTCTCGGTCATAGGTGTGGCGATCGCTACGCCAGCGCCCGTAAAAATAGTCTTTTTCATCAGACTCCGACTCCTTTCAAGTCAAAGGTCAAAAATCTTTTCTTTCAATAGTATATGTTTCCCAGACCTGTTCTGTCCGTGCGCCGATGCGTTCGTAAAAGCGTTTGCCGCTCTCGTTGAACTTAGCGCATTTCCACTCTATCGACTCGCAGTCGTTTTCCTTAGCAATGTTTTTCAGCAGATCAAACATCTTCGTGCCAAGTCCGTGTCCGCGAAATTCGCTGCGGGTGTAAAGATCTTCAAGATAAAGTATCTTTCTGCCCGTAAAGGTCGTGTACTTATAAAAGAAATTTATGTGCGCAGCAGGTTTGCCATCAACATACGCGATATAGCTGTGAACAGCGCCGCTCAGAACAAGCTCGGTCAGCCGCTGCTCGGTAAGCGTAAAAATATCGCTCATATCGTGGTAATCTATAAGCTCTTTCGTCATCTGAAAAAGCTCGGGGCACTCCGCCGCGCCGCATTTTTTTATTTCAATGCTCATTATTAGTCAAAATAGCCCTTTGCAGCAAGCAGCTCAGCAAGCAGAACAGCTCCGCCTGCAGCACCTCTCAGAGTGTTGTGAGAGAGGCAAACGAACTTGTAATCATACTGGGTATCCTCGCGCAGACGGCCGATAGATACTGCCATACCGCCCTCAAGGTTTCTGTCGAGCTTAGGCTGCGGACGATTGTCCTCTTCAAAATAGTGGAGGAACTGCTTAGGAGCGGAGGGAAGCTCAAGCTCCTGAGGAACGCCCTTGAAATTAGCCCATGCTTCAAGCATCTGCTCCTTAGTAGGCTTCTTCTCGAAAGAAGCGAATACAGCGGCGGTGTGACCGTCGGAAACAGGTACTCTCAGGCACTGAGCGGTGATGTTAGGAGTGGTAGCGGGAACGATCTTGTCGCCCTCGATCTTGCCCCAGATCTTAAGAGGCTCCTGCTCGGACTTTTCTTCTTCGCCGCCGATGAAGGGGATAACGTTGTCGAGTATCTCAGGCATGGTCTCAAAAGTCTTGCCGGCACCCGAAATAGCCTGATATGTGCAGGTAAGAGCCTTAGTAACCTTGAATTCGTCCATGAGCGCTGCAAGAGCGGGAACGTAGCTCTGGAGCGAGCAGTTGGACTTAACAGCGATAAATCCGCGCTTTGTGCCAAGACGCTTTCTCTGCGCAGGGATTATCTCAATGTGCTCAGGGTTGATCTCGGGGATCACCATAGGAACATCGGGAGTATGTCTGTGAGCGGAGTTATTGGAAACTACGGGGCACTCAGCCTTAGCGTATTTTTCTTCCAGAGCCTTGATCTCGTCTTTCTTCATATTTACAGCGCAGAATACGAAATCTACCATGGAAGCTATCTTTTCTATATCTTTTTCGGCGTCGAGAACAGTCAGCTCGCCGATGGCTTCGGGGATAGGCTGAGTCATAGCCCACTTGCTGCCGATAGCGTCTTTAAGCTTTTTGCCTGCCGAGCGGGAGGAAGCTGCAACGCAAACAACGTTGAACCAAGGGTGTTCGCTGAGCAGCAGAGAAAATCTCTGACCAACCATGCCCGTAGCGCCGATGATACCTACATTAAATTTCTTCATCAAAAAAACTCCTTTACATTTGCTTTTGCACGGCACGCATATCGTGTGTGTCAAAATTATGTACAAAGCATAAAAAATGTTGAAACAATAAAAAAACCGGTTGAAAACCCGGCCATCATACAATATAATAAGAATGTTGACATAAATAATGCCGATAGCACTCCACCATAAAGTAATGATGACAACTGCATATCTCTTAGACCTGCAGTCAGCCATGCGCCCCTTACGCACGCTTCGGCGGTTTAGCCTTTCGCTGACAGCAGCCGCGGCGCTTGGGGAAACACCGTTTAAGATAAAAACACTTTGCTGTCAGGTACTATTCATTACCGCACCTCTATCTGTTCTGTTTAATAATAACAGATATTTGCCGCGTTGTCAATAGCCAAAAGCGAAAAAGTTTTAATTTTTTGTAAATTGAGCGCTGTATATACATATAATAAGGAGAATAAAGATGCTTGATGTAAAAAACATGACAAAATCTGATTTCTGGTACGATCTGCCTAAGGAGCTTATAGCTCAGCACCCGATAGAGCCGAGAAACGCTTCGCGCATGATGAAGATAGACCGCAAAACAGGGGAGTGCGTTCACTCGCATTTCTACGATCTCTGCGATTTTTTGCAGGAGGGTGATCTGCTGGTACTTAACGATTCGCGCGTACTGCCTGCTCGAATTTACGGAAAGCGTGCTGATACGGGGAGCTTTATAGAATTTCTGCTGCTGGAACAGCGCGGAAATGAAGAGTGGGAGATACTCTGCCGCCCAGGCAAAAAAGCGAAAGTCGGCACGAAGTTCGTGTTCGGCGAAGGCAAACTCACCGCCGAGATAACAGACGTTTTGGAGGACGGCAACCGCGTTGCAAAATTTACCGTTTCTGAGGGCAATATTTACAGCGTTCTCGACGAGATAGGTCAGATGCCGCTGCCGCCGTACATCACTGAAAAGTTGGAAGACAAAGAGCGTTATCAGACCGTATATTCGCACGAGATAGGCTCTTCCGCCGCGCCTACGGCGGGTCTGCATTTTACAAAGGAAATGCTTGCGGACATTCAGAAGCGCGGTATAAACATCGCCTACGTTACGCTTCATGTCGGTCTTGGCACGTTCCGCCCCGTAAAGGAGGACAGAGTGCTCGACCACAAGATGCACAGCGAGCACTACGAGATACCCGAAGAAACGGCTAAGATGATAAACGATACCAAAGCGCGAGGCGGACGAGTTATCGCGGTGGGCACTACAAGCTGCCGCACTCTTGAAGCCGCGGCGCAGAAGTACGGCAAGATAATCCCATGCGAGGGCAGGACGGAGATATTTATTTACCCCGGATTTGAATTTAAAGTGCTCGACGGACTTATAACCAATTTCCATCTGCCGGAGAGCACGCTTATCATGCTGGTATCAGCATTCCTGGGGTATGAGCATACCATGAACGCTTACAAGATCGCGGTGGAAGAGAAATACCGCTTCTTCTCGTTTGGCGACTGTATGTTTATATCATGAGCCGCGATATGATGAAATAATTCACAATATATTTGCTAAAACTTATGCACCAGTTATTAAACTGTGTCTAAAAAAGCTTTG
>DBEZOM010000006.1:0-5277 GCA_048252855.1 Ruminococcus sp. | reverse complement strand
ATGCACCCCTGCCAACCGGACAGACGTTGCGTATAAAATTCCTTCGTGAAGATTTGAAATAGAGTGGTGTTTACTTTCTTTGGAGTTTCTGATGACACTAGTGAAAATAAAGCCTACGCCGAACAAGCAGACATAAAAATGGTGAAGGCATTCTCTACCGTCAAACCATACACGCAAATACTGCTTCCTTTTTTTCTGCTCATAGTTATCACTGTCATTTCGCAGGGCGATTTTTTGTTTGCCCTCCCCTTGCATTTCCCCGCAATCTATGCTAAAATAATAATAAAGGAGCGATGCAAATGACAAGATCTATCTACCCCGTCCTCGCGCGACAGACGGCTCTTCCCTTTTATCTCACGGGTATCGGCATTTCCGACCCCGAGTATCACGCCTTTCGCGAGAATGGGCTTACGTCACATCAATTTCTGTTTACCGAAAAAGGCAGCGGAGTTCTGAAAATCGGCGGGCAAACTTATACACAACAGCGCGGAAGCGCCTTTTATCTTGCGCCGAAAACTCCGCATGAATATTACCCATCGGGCGATGAATGGTGCACACGCTGGCTGGTTTTTCGCGGAAAATATGCAGACCAGCTTATGCTTGAAATGGGATTTTCAAGCTTCAATAAAACAAATGAGCTCGATATGCCGAGATTTATAAATATGTTCAATCGGCTTTATTCATACGCTGAAAACCCAGTAAATCAAGGAGAAAACGCCTCCGCATTGCTGTACGAGATCATCATGGCAATGCGCACGGCGATGCTGTCAAGCGATAAAAGTACGACAGATCTCGGCGACATAACCTCGCGTGCAATAATGTATATTGAGCAAAATTATGCAGAGGATATTCAGGTCGAACAGCTCGCTGAACTGTCAGGAGTATCGGTTCAGCACTTCTGCCGCGTGTTCAAAATGCGCACATCCATGCGCCCGCTCGAGTACATTGCAAACCGCCGAGTTGCCGCCGCGAAATCACTGCTGATAAACACATCGCTTGAGATCGGCGAGATAGGCAGGCAGGTCGGCTACACCGACCAAAATTATTTCAGCATAGTTTTTCGCCGCATGGAGGGAATCTCACCGCGCGATTATCGGCGCGCCAAAGGCAGCGTAATGCTATAGTGCTAAAATCATAATAATATGCAAAAAATTTCAGCTTGACCCATGCGCACGCGGGGTGTATAATTAAGAAAAAACGGAGGTCATTATGCTGGAAAGAAATGTTATTATAGACGCAGCCGACGCGGATATGCGCGAAAATATGCGCTGGCGCGGCGCAGGAATGGTCAGTGCGAACAACTCTTCGCGGCTGCTGCTCGACTACAAAGCGCAGTCGCCCGACTCGTATTGGAAGATCATGGAGCTGACATTTGGCAAAAGCGGTCTGTGCGTGAACCATTTAAAGGTTGAGATGGGCAGTGATGTTAATTCATCGTCGGGAACTGAGCCTTGCATTATGCGATTTGCCGACGAAAAGCCCGACATTACGCGCGGCGCGGGGTTTCAGCTTGCCGCGGACGCGAAAACAATCAACCCCGATCTGACGCTGGATATGCTTTGGTGGAGCGAGCCGCGCTGGGTCAGCGACGCCGAAAACGTTTTCGAGGCGCGCTACGAGTGGTACAAGCGCACGCTGATCGCGGCCTACGAGGTCTACGGGCTGAAATTTGACTACGTTAGCGCGGTGCAGAACGAGCGCGGCGCGGATCTGAAGTGGGTAAAATACCTCGCGGCGAGCCTGCGTGCCGAGAAAAATAGCCCGTATGACTTTTCAAAAATCAAAATTGTCGGCGGTGAAGAGGTCTGCACTTGGAATTTTGCTGACAATATGCTGCATGATAGTAAACTTATGGAAGCTGTCGACGTTATTGGCAGCCATTATACTAGCCAGTCAACGGAAAATGCGCAGAAAATTGCCAGTGAAACGGGTAAAGAACTTTGGTTCAGCGAAGCCAGCTCGCCAATGGCGTATGCCAAGGGTGCGCGGCGCTTCAACGGTTCGGGGCTGAGCGACGTGAATGGTGCGCTCGACATCGCAAACCGCGTCATCGCGATGTATCCGCAGGGAAAAATGCCCCTCCACGAGTACCAGCCGGTTATTTCTGCCTATTACGACGGTGTTTGCTATTGCCATAAATCGCTAATTACGGCTTTTGAGCCATGGAATGGCAATTATATTCTTGAAAATGGATTTTACACAGCTCTGCATTTTTCCCAATTCATTCCTAAAGGCTGGAGATTTATCAAAAATGCGTGCTATTGCGACGGTGTTGCAGGCGGCGACGGTCACGCGATGGTCGATGCAAAATTCAGCTATCTGACCACCGTTAGTCCCGATTTCAAGGATTATTCTATCGTTATAACCAATACTTTACAGCAGCCGATCAAGTATACTTTTACAGTTAATGGTGTGAACGCCGAAAATAAGCCGATTAATGTCTGGGAAACCCGCGGTGAGAGCGATATGTCTAAGCCTTTTGACAGCAATTTCTTTGTAAAAAAGGGTGCAATATCCACCTCAACCAACGATAAATTGACAAGGTTTGATATTACGATCCACCCAATGTCGATCGTCACGATCACAACGCTTGAGCCGAAGTTCACTAAGCCCGCGAAAAATACAGCTTGCGATCATTTTACTCTGCCATATCGCGACGACTTCCTTTATTCTGACAAACCCACCAATTTCCTGCATGACCGTGGCGGTGCTCCCCTCTACACTACCGACCAAGGCGGCGCGTTTGAGGTCGAAAACGGCGCGCTAGTCCAGCAGATCACGCAGGAAATGCGCGCGAACGAGTGGGGTTACACCCCCGAGCCGACCACGACCCTCGGCGACGACCGCTGGTTCGACTACTCCGTTTCGGCGGACGTGGAGTTTGCGCCGTCGGACGCGCCCGACAGCAACTACGTCGGCATCGGGCTGCGCCACATTCTCGCCTGCGACGCGATGAGCGGCTATTCTCTGCGACTGTATGAATCAAAAAAATGGCAATTGATATATGATGACAGCGTAATTGCAAGCGGCGCAGTTTCCAGTTTTGGCAGACTTATGCTGTCGATTCAGCGTGATTTGCTGCGTGCATATGTTGGAAATCAATTGGTAAGAGAATACAGAGTTCCCAGCAGACTTCCGATCGCAGGCGCTGGACGTGCGGCTCTGTATAGTTCATATAACAAAAACAAGTTCAAAAATTTTGCAATTGAGCCGCTTGACTCAACGGACGCTTGTACATATGCTGAGCGTTTCGACGATACCGATATGCATTTTGAGTACTTCGGCAACTGGGAACACGAACTGATGAGCAGTTTCAAAAATTACAAACGAACGCTTTCCAAAGGTACTGTCGGAGATAGTCTGACGTTCAAATTTGCAGGCACAGGCTTTGGAATAATGGGTGCTCAGACCGGCACATCGCAGGTCGAAATGACCATTGACGGTTGCGAACCAACGCTTATAACTCCTGCAAAATCAAAGGAAAGAGCCATCACCTGCCGAGCGTTTGATCTAACGAATGGCGAACACACTGTTGCGATAAAAGTACTCTCGGGTGAGTTTTATGTTGACGGTGCAGAGGTCTACCGATAATTGTTTCATATATTTACATTAGCTGTACGTCGTCTGACAGTTGCACGTTCATAAAGCAAGCAGACCGCAGTACTGGCACGAACCGCACTACAAATGTCGCGGAAACAACCTTTATCATCACTGTTCAAATATTCATCTACTACGCTTTCTAACGATTGATATTTGTTGTGCTTATTAACTGCACTCACCAGCTCCGAATAGTTGTCGAAAAGATGCTTTTGCAAGCGCAATTCGTAGCCGATATGCTCTCTGACATTTCCAATTTTGCCATCTGCGTGTACCGCGCAACAAAAATCGCTGACGTAATGCGTCATCTCGCCAAGCTGAAACAGCGCCCAAAATGTGCTTTTATTTTCCAGCTTTATCAGCCGTCGAAAGACATATTTTGCCGAACTTTGGTAAAAATGCGGGTGTAAAAACTGCGTTGGCAGCAGGTCGGGCGCGGCCGCTCCCAGTGAAAATACCAGTTGCTCTGCCGAATTTAGCCCCGCGCGAATTGCCGCGGTCTTTGCGATGAGAAAATGTGTCTTTGTTTTCATGAATTGCCTCCAGATGATCGTCGAAATTGCAGTTATCTACACTTATTATAACCCGAATTTTGTAAACAATTCTCGCGGAAATTTTGTACATATCTTAAAATAGAGCAAATTTACCTAAAAATCGTCTGTCATTTACAGCATAATGACGGCGATTTTTCTTATTTTATAGATGCTGCTGACAAAACTTTTGACAAACCTCAAAAATACCACTTGACAAAACGGTTAGTTTATGCTAATATATAAATGACGAATTTATCAAATAGTCATTTAGCAGAAAGGAGTGGTGCGAATGCCGCAGATCTTTAGCGACGAACAGCGAATGCAAATTCGCGAGCAGCTGCTCACCGATGGCAGAAAAATGATGGTCGAGCGCGGGATAACGGGCATGAATATCGAGGAACTGGCGCTCTCCGCGGGGATCGCCAAGGGTACTTTTTATAACTTTTTCCCATCTAAGCAAAAATTTATAATAGAGATCAACAACGATTTCACCCGCCAAAAGCTAGAAGAGCTGAAAAAGATCACCGCCGAAAAGCGCGGCAAGCTGACCATCGACGAAATGCTCGCGTGGTACAAGACCCTCTACCTGCGCAGCGAAAACCCCGTTTTTCAGTTCAGCCGCCGCGATATGGAGTGGATCCGCAGGAAAATTCCGCCGGAAGAACTGTTTCAGCCCGATGTGGAGATCGCGATGGCGCGGGAGATACTCTCGATGATGCAGGGTGTGCGAGAGGATATTGACTACCGTATTGTGGCAAATTTTCCGAAAATGATAGGATTGGCGATCGAAAATAAGGATTCTATGCACGCCGAGGTTCTGGATAAAAATTTCGACATGATTATCGAGCTGATGAAGTCATACATTTTAGGAAATATATAGTTTATGAAAGGAAGTATTTGTAATGGTTTTAAAGGTAACGATCGAAGCGATTATCGTAACGCTTATTTTTCAGGCGGTCATGGTCATACTTTTTAAGGTAAAAGGGCCAATGTTTATGATAAGCGACTACCCGCCGAACATTCAGAAGCGCGTGAAAGAGCTCGGCATGATGCCCGACGAGGCGAAAATGAAACGCGACGGCAGGATCAACGACCTTTGGGGCACGGCGCTGATGTTCGTGCTGATGTTCATACCAATATTTTTCAT
>DBEZOM010000005.1:0-4952 GCA_048252855.1 Ruminococcus sp. | reverse complement strand
TTTCTAATTACCCCCTTGACAAAAAAGTTAGTTTGGGTTATAATTATATCATTGTAAAAGAGAGTAGCTGACGGCGCTTAGCCGTATATGCAGTCGTCAATACACGATGCGGGCTTCGGCTGTGGTCGGGCTTCCTTCCGTTGCATACATAAACAGCGAGACTTTTACTAAAGTTATTATCATATGGTGCGGTAGGCACGGCTTTTCAGGCGGCATATTTTCCTATGCCCGCTTCTTGTCGCGCGCCCATTATTCGGTCATGGCTTTAGTAAACGTCCCGCTTTTTTTATGCCGTGATGTTTGCCGCACCTCAGTACACCCGTCCCCCAAAAGACCTATTTAGAAAGGAAAGATGTTTAATGGCAGACCGCTACAAGCAATCCCCCGAGGAGCTTTACTACGAGTTTTCCTCCTCGGCTACGGGCCTCACCTCCGCGCAGGTGAACGAAAACATTGAAAAATACGGCAGAAACGAGATAGCTCAGGGCAAGAAAAAATCGGCTGTGCAGATATTCCTCTCGCAGTTCGCCGATTTCCTCGTTATCATTCTGATAATCGCCGCCCTCATCTCCGCGATAACGGGCGATATGGAAAGCTTCTTCGTTATCATCGCCGTTATCACCATGAACGCTATCCTCGGCACGGTGCAGACGCTAAAGGCGGAAAAGAGCCTCGATAACCTCAAAAAGCTCAACTCCCCCAGCGCTAAGGTGCTGCGCGGCGGCGAAAAAATGATAATCCCCTCTGAGGAAGTAGCCGTCGGCGATATTGTGCTTATCGAGGCGGGCGATTGCGTTCCCGCAGACGGCAGACTTATCGAGTGCGCTTCTGTTCAGACCAACGAGTCGGCGCTTACGGGCGAATCGCTCAATGTCGATAAGACCGCCGATGTCCTTACAGACGACCTCCAGCTCGCCGACCGCAAAAACATGGTCTACTCGGGCAGCTTCGTCACCTACGGCAGAGGTTCTTTCATAGTTACCGCCGTCGGCATGGATACCGAGGTCGGCAAGATAGCTTCGCTGATACAGAACGCGGGCGAGCGCAAAACTCCCCTGCAAATTACGCTGGATAACTTCGGCAAAAAGCTCTCTATCGGCATACTGATAATCTGCGCGGTGGTGTTCGGGCTTTCGCTTTGGCGCGCCGACGTTATCAACTTCGACTCGGTAATGGATTCGCTGATGTTCGCGATCGCCCTCGCCGTAGCCGCTATCCCCGAAGCGCTCAGCTCGATAGTTACGATAGTGCTTTCATTCGGCACGCAGAAGATGTCGCGCGAAAACGCCATCATGCGCAAATTGCAGGCGGTAGAGGGCTTAGGCTCGGTATCCGTTATCTGCTCTGACAAGACCGGCACGCTCACGCAGAACAAAATGACGGTACGCCGCATGGTCTGCGACGGCCACATCATCACCGCAGACGACGCGAATATGGAAAACGTCGGCGAGATGCAGCTCGTTATAGCTTCGGTACTCTGCAACGATTCAAGCTGCCGCGACGGCGTGGATATTGGCGACCCGACCGAAACGGCGCTGATACACTTCGCGCACAAGGCGGGGCTTTCCGATACCGAAATTCGCGAAAACTACAAGCGCGTTAGCGAGATACCTTTCGACTCAGACCGCAAGCTGATGTCTACTCTCAATATCGTGAACGGCGGCAAGGTCATGTACACAAAGGGCGCGGCGGACGTGCTTACCGAGCGCATGAACATCACCGAAACGGTGAAAAATCAGATACGCGAGCAGGTAGAGCAGCTCTCGAAACAGGGTCTGCGCATACTCTGCTTCGCCTGCAAGGAATTTGAGGGCGACGAAATTACAGTAGACGATGAGAACGGGCTGGAATACATGGGACTTATCGCCATGATGGATCCGCCGCGCGAAGAGTCGGCGCAGGCAGTTGCCGAATGTAAGAGCGCTGGAATCAAGCCCGTAATGATAACCGGCGACCACATCGTCACCGCCTCCGCCATCGCAAAAGAGATAGGCATACTCGAAAGCTTCGACGAAGCGGTAGAGGGCAAGGCTCTCGACGACTACACCGACGAGCAGCTCGTAGATTTCGTAAAGGACAAATCAGTATACGCGCGCGTTACCCCCGAGCATAAGATACGCATAGTAAAAGCTTGGCAGGCGCGCAACAATATAGTAGCCATGACTGGCGACGGCGTAAACGACGCACCCGCGCTAAAGCAGGCGGACGTAGGCGTAGCTATGGGAATCACGGGCACGGAAGTTTCCAAAGACGCGGCGGCTATGGTTCTCGCGGACGATAACTTCGCCACCATCGTAAAAGCTGTCAAAAACGGCAGAAACATTTACGACAATATCAAGAAAGCTATACTCTTCCTGCTTTCGGGCAACCTCGCGGGAATCATCGCGGTGCTCTTTAACTCTATCGCAGGTCTGCCCGCGCCTTTTGCGCCTATACATCTGCTTTTCATCAACCTGCTTACCGACTCGCTGCCCGCCATCGCGCTAGGCCTAGAGCCGCATACCGACAGCGTTATGAAGCGCAAGCCCCGCCCCGCAAACGAATCGCTCATGACAAAGCCTTTCCTTTTCGGCGTATGTTACAGCGGCGTGATAATCGCGGCGGCTACCATAGCGGCGTACATCATAGGCTACCGCACCGCGGGCGACCCCCTCGGCATGACTATGGCTTTCGCAACGCTCTGTATGTCCCGCCTTTTCCACGGTTTCAGCGCAAAGGCTGACGAGCCGGTGATGTTCACAAAGCGTATGTTCAACAACAAATTCGGCATAGGCGCTTTCGCGGCTGGAATGCTGCTGGTAAACGCCGTACTGCTGATACCCTCTCTGCACGAGCTTTTCAGCATTTCCGACGCTCTTCACGGCGCGCAGATAGGCATTATCTACGCCCTCAGCTTCGGCTCGATGTGCGTGGTGCAGATAGCAAAAGCTATTATTCAGGCAGTCAAGAAAGATTGATGATCTGCTAGACTGATAGTCTGACAAATAAATACGCATAAACGCAGCTTGCCCCCGTCGGGATACACAACACCCGAGCGGGGGCAAACGCTGTCTTTTCTCTTGTTCTTTATATATTTTTGTTGTCTTCGTATCTACTGGGGCGGTCAGTGCTTCATTCTCAGCACTACCGAAGTTATGCGCTTCTCGACCGCATCGTAACCTTGTACTATCTTGTGCCATTGGTCGGTAGTCATAATGCCGTGCGGCAGATTTGAAAGGTCGGCGTCCCAGCCGAGCGGTACCCAACCGCCGCCGGACGGTTCATTCGGGTCGCTGCCCGCCGTGGAAGAAGCGCTGCCCTTTGAGGACGTAGGCTTTCCGCTGCCGCTGCTGCTCGTGCGTGAGCTTTCGTCTGCGGAATTTACGTCGTCCGCGACCGTGTTTTTCTTTGTATCGGCAGTCGTACTGGTATCGGGCTTAGCGGACGAATCCTGCTCATCGCTGTAAGCTCCTCCGTCCTCCTGCGCGTTTTGTTCGGTTCTTTCTTCGTCGCCAAGCTCGGCTTCGTCGGCAGACTTGGCCTGCTCGGCAGTTTCTTCGCTGCCCACGTTCTCCGTCGGCGAGCTGTAAACGCTCTTATCGGTCTTTTCTATATCCGAGCCGAGCGGAAGCTTATACGCCGCCGTGATTATGATCGCGACAGCTGCCGCCGTGCAGACAAGCCCCGCCGCCGACCTTTTCGCCAGTGCGCGCCGCCGCAGCCGCGCCGCCAAACCATCGTCCAGCATTTCGGCGACCTGCCTATCCGCCGCGCCGCCCACCGCGCGGTATACCTTATATAACATATCCGTTTTGTTGTCTTTTCCTATATCAAATTCCTGCTGCATGAGCGCACCTCCTAAACCTGCCAGAGATCTGAATTTTGCAGAGCCTTTTTAAGCTTTGCGCGTATGCGGTGCAGGGTAACGCCGAGGGTATTCGGGCTTACGCCGTAGCGCTTTGCTATCTCGGCCACGGGTTCGCCGAGCCAGTAGCGGCGCATGAAATACACACGCTGAGCCTGCGGAAGGGTATCGAGAAAGCTGCTTATAAGCTGCGCCAGCTCGTTTTCCGCTATGGAATCGGAAGGGGCGGAATCGGGGTCGGGCAGACATTCGGCAAGCTCGTCCAGGGGCGTGAAAGAGGCGGTGCGCTTCGCGGCAGTAGAGCGGCGGTAGCGGTCGATGGAGATGTTGCGGGTAAGCGAGCCGACAAAAGCCGCGAGCGAGCCGGGGCGCTTCGGCGGGATAGCGTTCCAAGTGTGCAGGTAAGCGTCGTTCACGCACTCCTCCGCGTCGGGCGCAGAGTGCAGTATGCGCTGAGCGATGGTATGGCACATAGCGCCGTATTTAGTATCGGTCTCAGATATAGCGAGCTGATCGCGCGCGAAGTACAGCTCGATTATAGCAGCATCTTCCATAAAAACACCCCTTTTTGCCCTTCCATAAATATAGACGTAAAACGCCGTGCGGATATTACACATAAAAACAATTTTTTTGAAAAAATTTTTCAGCCGCCGTCAGCGACCTATCCCCCGCCGCAAAATCAGCGGGAAATGTTAGTTTGTCAATGATCTTGTACAAGATAGTCATTAAAAAATTCGATAGGCGAAAGCCAGTTAAGCGGACGCATGGGACGGTCATTCGTCCTCTTTAACCGCGCGGCCAACTGGACATTCAGATCTGCGCATGAGTAAAAACTGTGGAATTTGTAAAATTTGTTGTGGTCTTCGCGGTGACTGCGCTCAACTTTTCCATTGTGCCGCGGCGTGTACGGACGAATGAGCTTGTGCTTTATCCCGAGCTTTTCTAATGTCGCCTCAAAAAGCGTCTGCTTGTTCTTCTTGCCGGGAGAAAACCGATTCGTAAACTCGAAACCGTTGTCGGTTTGAATGCATTCGACCTTTATGCCCCTCCGCCTATACCACTCGACCAAACGTTTTGCAAAATCCGCCGATGAATAGGTGCTTTGCTC
>DBEZOM010000004.1:0-8503 GCA_048252855.1 Ruminococcus sp. | reverse complement strand
CACGCGCTTTTTTTATCTTCACGCCGTTTTTGGGTGTGCGCTAGGCGTTGTTTCCGCGGCTTTTTATTTGTTTTGTTCTATGTGGAACATTACTCTTCTTTTTTCGGGATTTTTATCACATATTCTATATACCCCTCGGCCTGCTTCTTCTCACTCTCCGCCTCGACCCCCGCCAATCTCATCACATTCAGCGCTTTCTCAACCGTATTGAAAAACAGCCGCACATCTCCCAGCACCGCCGCACGCTTCCGATACCCCTCCCGCACTTTCTTCTGTTTCTCCAGCGCGTCGATATACCGCTCCAACCCCTCCGCCGTCATATGCTTATCGCACACCGTCTGCAATATCTCACCGCGCTTCTCCTCGCTGACCCGCAGCAGCGCTCTGGCGTGCCGCTCCGACAAACGAAAATTCAATATCTTCGCTTTCTGCTCGTCCGAAATGTTCAGCAGGCGCAGCTTATTTGCAATGGTGGGTTGGCTCAGACCCAGTTGCACCGCCGCCTGCTGCTGCGTTAATCCGAATTTCTCGATTAGCATACGGAAGCCCGCCGCCTGCTCGAAAAAGTTGAGGTCTTCGCGTTGGAGATTTTCTACAAGCGCCATCATAGCGGCGCGCTCGGGGTCGGCTTCGGCGATGATACAGGGCACTTCTCTCAGACCCGCGAGTTTTGCGGCGCGCAGGCGGCGTTCACCTGCGATGAGTTCATAGCCGCCGTCAACTTCGCGCACGGTAAGCGGCTGGATAACGCCTAGCTGGGCTATGCTTTTCGCCATCGCGGTCAGCTCGTTCGACTCGAAATGTCGGCGGGGCTGGGCGGGGTTTGGGCGAATATCGGCGGCGGGGATATTTACGATACAGCGCGGCTCGGCGGGCTGAGTACGGCGCATCAGGGCGGAAATGTTCATAGGTCACTGCTCCTTTTTTAGATCTTGTATAAATTATATCACGGCGGGGCGGAGCGGGCAAGCGGGATATGCTTAGAAAATATCGCAGAAAGCGCGCGTTTGCGGCAGGGTATGGGCGGGCGCGGCTAAAGTCGGCAGGATATGCGGGCGGGGGCGTCGGAAAATGCTGAAAGGCGCGAAAAAATTTTTGGCATACGCAAACTTTTTTCCGCAAAGGTCTTTTCAAACGGCGAAAAATGTTGTATAATAGAAGTAGTATCTATTTTAGTTTACAGAAAGGAAAATCTGACATGGGGAAAGTCATTGCCGTTTCAAATCAGAAAGGCGGGGTAGGAAAATCCACCACGGTGGTGAACCTTGCCGCGGTGCTGGGCGCTAAGGGCAAAAAGGTGCTGATAGTGGATTTCGACCCGCAGGGCAACACCACTACGAGCTTCGGCATACGCAAAAAGAGCATACGCAACACCGTTTACGAGGTGCTGATGGGCGAATGCACGGCTTTTGAGGCGGTAGTCGCGACGGAATTTCGCGGGGTGAGCATGATACCAACCACCCAGCGGCTCTCAGGCGCTACGGCGGCGCTGATGAACATGAAAGACAAAGCGAAAAAGCTGGATACGGCGCTGGAGCAGGCGCGGGAGTTTTACGATTTTATACTTATCGACTGCCCGCCTACGCTGGATATGCTTACGATAAACGCGCTGGTGGCGGCAAACTCAGTTATCGTGCCGCTGCAATGCGAATTTTTATCGCTCGAGGGACTTGTTGAGCTGAACAACACCATCGAGCGTGTGAAGAAGAATTTCAACGAGGGTCTGCACTACGAGGGCATACTTTTCACGATGTATGTCGAGAGGTACAAGGTCACGGGGCAGATCGTAAAAGAAGTGAAAAAATATTTCCCAAAGCAGGTGTTTGAAACGGTGATACCGCGCAACATCGCGCTTTCGGAAGCGCCGAGTTTCGGTATGCCCGCGCTTTATTACGACAAGAAGTCGAAGGGCAGCAAGGCTTACGAAGCGCTGGCGAAAGAGATACTTAAAAACAACAAAAAGCGAAGGGAATGAGGTAATAGATGGCGAAAAACGAAAGAATGAAAAACGGTCTGGATATGCTTTTCGAGGACAATTTTCACGACGAAGAGAGCGGCGAGGGCGGCGGAGTGCAGACCATGCGCATTTCGCTGATAGAGCCTGACAAAAATCAGCCGAGGTCGGAGTTTGACGCCGAGCGGCTGCGCGAGCTTTCGGAGAACATCGCTCAGCACGGAGTTTTGCAGCCGATATTGGTACG
The DNA here is from genome assembly GCA_048252855.1 of Ruminococcus sp. GTDB lineage: Bacteria > Bacillota > Clostridia > Oscillospirales > Ruminococcaceae > YE71. The sequence goes on along the minus strand of DBEZOM010000004.1, from coordinate 6,302 downwards.
GCCGATGGGCGAGGACGTTTACCGCATAGTTGCGGGCGAGCGCAGGTGGCGCGCGGCGAGAATGGCGGGGCTGACGGAGATACCGGTAGTTGTGAGAGAGCTGAGCGACCTAGAAGCGGCGCAGATAGCGCTTATCGAGAACCTACAGCGCGAAGACCTGAACCCGATCGAAGAAGCGAAAGCTTACAAGCGGCTGATGGAGGACTACGGCATGACGCAGGAGGAGCTTTCAAAGACCGTCGGCAGATCGCGCGCGGCTATCGCAAACGCGGTAAGGCTGCTGAACCTGCCGGAGAGCGTGCAGGGGTATGTTGCAGAGAAAAAGCTCACGGTGGGTCACGCAAAAGTGCTCTGCGGGCTGAGCAGCGAATCTGTTATACAAGAGATGGCGGAGCGGACTATGACGAACTTTTGGACGGTGCGCCAGCTTGAAAAGCAGATAATCGAAGAGGGCAGCAAGGAGTACAATGGCGGCTCGCCGAAGAAGCGCGACAGCAGCTTTGCAGACCCGTTCAAAAAATACGCGCTGGAGAGCCAAATGGCTCTGCACGATACATTCGCGGTAGATTCAAAGATCAGCAAAGAGCGTGCGGGAAGAGTAACGCTGAAGATAACGTTCACGAACGAGAACGAGCTGAAAGAATTTATGAAGAGAATATCGAACAAATGACAAAAATGTTCCACGCGGAACAAAAACATATAAGGAGTAAAGATCATGTTAGACATTAAGCTTATAAGAACCAACCCCGAGCTGGTAAAGGAAAACATCAAGAAAAAGTTTCAGGACGAAAAGCTGGTACTGGTAGACGAAGTTATCGCTATGGACAAGGAGTACCGCGAGGCTAAGACACGCGCGGACGAGCTGAGAGCGAAGCGCAACAAGATGAGCAAGGAGATCGGCGGACTGATGGCTAAGGGTCAGAAAGAGGAAGCCGAGAAGATAAAGGCAGAGGTAAAGCAGTACGGCGCAGACCTTGAAGCGCTTGCAGCTAAGGAGACCGAGCTTGAGGGCGAGATCAAGAAGAGAATGATGGTTATACCGCAGATAATCGGCGACGACGTGCCCATCGGCAAAGACGACAGCCAGAACGTAGAGCTCGAGCGCTTCGGCGAGCCGGTAGTTCCGGACTTTGAAGTGCCCTACCACGTTGACATAATGGAAGCGCTGAACGGCATAGACCTCGACGCTGCGAGAAAGACGAGCGGTAACGGCTTCTACTATCTGCGCGGCGACATTGCAAGACTGCACTCGGCTATACTTTCCTACGCGCGCGATTTCATGATCGACCGCGGATTTACCTACTACATCCCGCCTTTCATGATCCGTTCGGACGTTGTTACCGGCGTAATGAGCTTTGACGAGATGGACAACATGATGTACAAGATCGAGGGCGAAGACCTTTATCTGATCGGCACATCTGAGCACTCGATGATAGGCAAGTTCATCGACACGATAATCCCCGAGGGCGAGCTGCCCAAGGCGCTCACAAGCTACAGCCCATGCTTCCGCAAGGAAGTCGGCGCGCACGGCATAGAGGAGCGCGGCGTTTACCGCATCCACCAGTTTGAAAAGCAGGAAATGATAGTAGTCTGCAAGCCGGAAGAGAGCGACGAGTGGTACAACAAGCTTTGGAACAACACGGTAGATTTCTTCCGCACGCTGGATATACCCGTAAGAACACTGGAGTGCTGCTCGGGCGACCTGGCTGACCTCAAAGTCAGAAGTTTGGACGTAGAGGCTTGGAGCCCGCGTCAGAAGAAATACTTCGAGGTAGGAAGCTGCTCAAATCTGGGCGACGCGCAGGCTAGACGACTGGGCATAAGAGTAAAGGGCGAGGACGGACAAAAGTACTTTGCTCACACCCTGAACAACACGGTAGTTGCTCCGCCGAGAATGCTCATCGCGTTCCTTGAAAACAACCTCAAGGCGGACGGCACGGTAGCTATACCCGAGGCGCTGAGAATGTACATGGGCGGCAAGGACAAGCTGGAGAAGTGCAAGATCTGAACTGACAAATAAGATATTTACAGCAGAGCGGTGCGCGCCGCTCTGTTGCTATGTTGAAACATTGTTCCACAAGGAACAATCCAAACGAAAGGAAAGCTGATATGCAGACCGATAACAATTACATAGCCGAATTTGACATAGCGGTGGTCGGCGCGGGACACGCGGGCTGCGAGGCGGCTTTTGCGGCGGCGCGGCTGGGGCTGAAAACGGCGCTTTTCACCATCTCGCTCGACGCGGTAGCGAATATGCCCTGCAACCCCTCGATAGGCGGCACGGCGAAAGGCCACTTGGTGCGCGAGATCGACGCGCTGGGCGGCGAAATGGGCAAGGCGGCGGACGCTACATTTTTGCAGTCGCGCATACTCAACCGCGGCAAAGGGCCTGCGGTGCACAGCCTGCGCGTGCAGTCTGACCGCGTGAAGTACCACGCTTACATGAAGAGCGCGGTGGAGCACACGGAGAATCTATATCTGAAACAGGACGAGATAACGGACATACTGACCGACGGCGGGAAGATATGCGGCGTGCGCTCGAAACTGGGCAGCAACTACGCGGCTAAGGCGGTGATAATCGCGGGCGGAACTTACCTCAAAGGCAAGGTGTTCGTCGGCGGAGTTTCTTACGAGAGCGGGCCGGACTCTACATTGCCCGCGAACCTGCTTTCAAACTCGCTTACCGAGCTGGGCGTAGAGCTGCGCAGGTTCAAGACGGGCACGCCCTGCCGTGTACACCGCCGCTCGATAGATTTTTCAAAGCTTGAAAAGCAGGACGGCGACGAGGAGATAACGCCTTTTTCATTCGAGAACCACGAGAAGCTTGAAAACAAGATCTCCTGCTACATCGGCTACACGAACGCGGAAACGCACAAGGTGATACTTGAAAACATACACCGTTCGGCGATGTATTCGGGCAAGATCGAGGGCGTAGGGCCGCGGTACTGCCCATCTATCGAGGACAAAGTAAAGCGCTTTTCCGACAAGCCGCGCCATCAGCTTTTCATCGAGCCGATGGGCCTGGACACTGAGGAGTGCTATGTGCAGGGCATGAGCAGCTCGCTGCCGGAAGAGGTGCAGCTCAAATTCATGCGCACGATAAAGGGTCTGGAGCACGTCGAGATAATGCGCAACGCTTACGCGATAGAGTACGACTGCTGCGACCCGACGCAGCTTCTGCCGACATTGGAGTTCAAGAACATCGCGAACCTTTACGGCGCGGGGCAGTTCAACGGTACTTCGGGCTACGAGGAAGCGGCGGCGCAGGGATTGGTCGCGGGTATAAACGCGGCGCTGAAGATAAAGGGCGAGCCGCCGATGGTGCTCGACCGCGCTTCGTCCTACATCGGCACGCTTATCGACGACCTTGTGACGAAAGGCTGTCAAGACCCGTACAGAATGTTGACATCGCGCAGCGAGTACAGGCTGCTTCTGAGGCAGGACAACGCCGATCTGCGGCTTACGGAAACGGGCCATAGGGTAGGGCTGATCTCAGACGAGCGGTACGCACGTCTGCTGGAGAAAAAGCGGCTGATCGAGCAGGAGACCGAGCGCATAAAGCACGTCAACATCGCGCCGACCGCCGAGATAAACAGCTATCTCGAGTCGCAGGGCACGGAGCGGCTGAGCACGGGCATAAAGCTTTCGCAGCTTATAAAGCGGCCCGAGCTTAGCTATGATGGCTTAGCGCCTTTTGACAAAGAGCGGCCCGAGCTGCCGAAAGAGGTGCGCGAGCAGGCGGAGCTGAACGTGAAGTACGAGGGCTACATTGCGATACAGCAGCAGCAGGTGCAGGCTATGCGCAAGCTGGAGAAGAAAGCATTGCCCGCGGATACGGACTACACAAAGGTACGCGGTCTGCGGCTTGAGGCGGCGGAGAAGCTGAACAAGATACGTCCGCTGAGCGTGGGTCAGGCGAGCAGGATCTCGGGAGTGAACCCCGCGGACGTGAACGTACTGCTGATATGGCTGAGCGCTTACGGCAAAAACGAGAATGACAACGGAGAAACGAATGGATAAATTAACTGCCTATTCTGAATTTGAAAAGCTGTTCGCGGGCGGCGGCATGGCGGTCAGCGGCGAGATGTACGAGAAATTTTGCACATACGCCGAGCTGCTCTGCGAGCGCAACGAGCAGGTGAACCTTACCGCGATAACCGACCCGGAGGGGATAGCGCTGAAACATTTTTACGACAGCGTTTACCCCTTCACGCTGATAGATGTTCCACGCGGAACATCGCTCATCGACGTTGGCACGGGCGCGGGCTTTCCCTCAGTGCCGCTGGCGATATACCGCCCCGACATACGCCTTACCCTGCTCGACAGCCTGAACAAGCGGGTGAACTTTTTGCAGGAGCTTACTTCCGCGCTGGGCATAGAGGCGGAGTGCATACACGCGCGGGCTGAGGAGGCGGCGCGCAGCATTAAGGGCGGCAACCCGCTGCGCGGCGGTTTTGACATGGCTTGTGCGCGGGCGGTGGCTAATCTGCGCGACCTTTGCGAATACTGCCTGCCTTTTGTAAAGGTGGGCGGGGCTTTCACCGCGCTAAAGGGCAGGGACGGCGCTGAGGAGCTTGCGGCGGCGGAAAACGCGATCAAACTTCTGGGCGGCGAAACGGAGCTTTGCCGCGAATATGCATTGCCGAACGGCGACGCGCGCACGCTCATCGTTATCCGCAAGGTGAAGCCTACCGCGGAGAAGTACCCGCGCTGCTCGGCGCAGATGAAGAAAAAACCGCTGGTGTGAATTTATGAATGGAGGGCTTTGAAATGTCGGCAATTTGCGCTGTATCAACACCGCTCGCCGAGGGCGCTATCTCGGTGATACGCATAAGCGGCGGCAGTGCGCTCGCGGTGGCGGCTAAGGTGTTTGAGCCTGCGGGCGGAAAGAGCGTGGCGGATATGGCGGGGTACACCTGCGCCTACGGCTATGTTGTGGACGGCGAGGGCGCGCGCGTGGACGACGCAGTGCTTACCGTTTTCCGCGCGCCGCATTCTTACACGGGCGAGGACGTGGCTGAGATCTCTTGCCACGGCGGGTTGTACGTTACCAAAAAAATACTGCGCCTTTGCTGCGAGAACGGCGCGAAGCCTGCCGAGCGGGGCGAGTTCACAAAGCTGGCTTTTATAAACGGCAAGCTCTCGCTCACGCAGGCCGAGGCTGTAATGGACGTTATCTCGGCGCAGGGCGAGCTTACTCTGCACTCGGCAAATCTGGCGCGCGGCGGCGAGCTTTTTCGGCGGATAGACGGCATAAAGTCTGGGCTGATAAAGCTGTTGGGCGAGCTTTCCGCGTGGGTGGATTACCCCGAAGAGGAGCTGCCGGAGGTCGAGGACTCGGCTATGGCGCAAACGCTGAGCGACTCGGCGGCGCAGATAAAGCGTCTGTTGGCGGTGTATGACAACGGTATGCTTCTGCGGCAGGGCGTGCCCGCGGTGATTGTCGGCAGGCCGAACGTCGGAAAATCCACGCTGATGAACCTGCTTTTGGGCTATGGGCGGGCGATAGTTACCGACATTGCGGGCACTACGCGCGACATCATCGAGGAATCGGTGCGGCTGGGGGACGTTACCCTGCGGCTCTCAGACACGGCGGGCATACGCGAGACCGAGGACGAGGTGGAGAAGATTGGCGTAGAGCTTGCGCGGCGCAGGCTTGACGAAAGCGCGCTGATAATCGCAGTTTTCGACGGCTCATCGCAGCCCGCGGAGGAGGATACCGAGCTGATAAGCGCTCTGGCTGAGCGAGTCAGCCGCGGCGGCAGAGTGATCGCGCTGATAAACAAGTCTGACAAGGGCGTGCAGAGCGAATGGCGCGGGGCGCTGGGCGATTTCGAGAGCGCGGAGAACGGCGCGGTATTTGAGATCTCGGCTAAAAGCGGCGAGGGCAGAGAGCTGCTTGAGCGCAGGATATGCGAGATGTTCTCGGCGGCGGGCGATGATTCGGACATCTTCGTCAACGAGCGGCAGAAGTACTGCTTAGAGCGCGCGCTGGAGAATTTGCAGGCGGCGCTCGGTGCTCAGCAGATGGGCGTTACGCTCGACGCCGTTACCATCTCGATAGGCGAGGCGGCGGCGGCGCTCTCGGAGCTTACGGGCGAGCGGATAACCGAAACGGTGGTAGACGAGGTGTTCTCGAAATTCTGCGTCGGAAAATGACGTATATGCAAGTTTTGGCGGCGTGCGAAATGCGCGCCGCTTTTTTTGCGCGCGGCTGTTGACAGTTGGTGCGCTTTGTGATATTATTTAAGTATAGCGAAAACAAATAGGGGGGCTGTAACTTATGGAAAACAAAAAGATGG
>DBEZOM010000003.1:0-6789 GCA_048252855.1 Ruminococcus sp. | reverse complement strand
TTCAGGCTTCCCGAAAAATGAAATGGGGGAATATCCTTTGAAATTCAATACTTCTTTGCTGCACGGCGGCTTTTCTCCTGAAAAGGGTACGGGCGCTACGCTCACGCCGATATATCAGGTAAGCGCTTTCGCGCAGGACTCTGCCGAGCAGCTTGAAAAAGTTTTCAATAATAAAGCTCCCGGTTTTGCGTACACGCGGATAAGCAATCCTACCGTAGCGGCGTTTGAAAACCGCATAAACGCGCTCGAAAAGGGCGTCGGAGCAGTAGCCTGTTCATCGGGCATGGCGGCTGTTACGATGTCGCTGCTCAATATCTTGCAGCAGGGCGACGAAGTAATCGCGGCGGCGGGGCTTTTCGGCGGTACTATCGACCTTTTCGGCGACCTAGAGGCTTTCGGCATAAAAACGCGCTTTGTAGAGCACGTCACCGCCGAGGAGATAAAGCCTTTGATAAACGATAAAACTAAAGCCGTGTTTGCCGAGCTTATAGGCAATCCTAATCTCGAGGTAGTAGACCTTGAGGAAGTATCCGCTCTGGCGCACTCGCACGGCGTGCCGCTAATCATCGACGCTACTACCGCAACGCCTTATCTGATACGCCCGTTCGACTTCGGCGCAGATATAGTGGTGCACTCCAGCTCGAAGTACATAAACGGCGGCGGAAATTCGATAAGCGGAATAATAATCGACAGCGGCAGCTTCAAGTGGGACTACGAGCGCTACGCGGGGCTTGCCGAGTACAAGAAATTTGGAAAATTTGCATACATCGCGAAGCTGAGAAACGGCATTTGGCGCAACGTGGGCGGCTGCCTCGCGCCGATGAACGCTTTCATGAACAGCGTGGGTCTGGAAACTATGGGCCTGCGTATGGAGCGCAGCTGCTCTAACGCGCTGGCGCTCGCGAAATTCTTTGAGAGCTGCGAGGGCATAGAGGTAAACTACCCCGCGCTGGAAAGCAGCCCCTTTTACCCGCTTTGCAAAAAGCAGCTAAAGGGCATGGGCGGCGCGATAGTTACCATACGCGCAGGCTCTAAAGAGCGCGCATTCAAGCTGATAAACGGGCTGAAACTCGCGGTGAACGCGACCAACATCGGCGACGTGAGAACGCTGGTCATCCACCCCGCCAGCACGATATACACCCACAGCAGCGAAAAGCAGCAGCTCAGCGCGGGCGTATACGGCGACACAATAAGGATAAGCGTCGGAATAGAGGACGCCGAAGACCTTATACAAGATTTCAAACAATCAATAGAGAATATCTGAGGAGGATAATATATAATGGCAACTGATTACGCAACACTGAAAAAAGGCGGATTTATGCGCCAGAAGCAGAAGAACAACTTTTCACTCAGACTGCGAGTAGTAGGCGGCAACCTTACCGCAAAGCAGCTCGCGACAATAGCAGAAGTTTCAGATAAATACGGCGAGGGCTATGTGCACCTCACCTCTCGCCAGAGCGTAGAGATACCTTTTATAAAGCTCGACGACATCGACGAAGTAAAAGCGGCGCTGGCTGCGGGCGATACCGAGCCTGGCGTTTGCGGCCCCAGAGTAAGAACTATCACAGCTTGTCAGGGTGCAGCCGTCTGTCCTAGTGGCTGTATCGACACCTATGCGCTGGCTAAGGAGCTTGACGAGCGTTACTTCGCCCGCGAGCTGCCGCACAAATTCAAGTTCGGCATTACGGGCTGCCAGAACAACTGCTTAAAATCCGAAGAGAACGACGTGGGAATAAAGGGCGGCATAAAAGTAAAATGGCGCGAAGCCGACTGCATACACTGCGGAGTTTGCGCTAAAGCCTGCCGCCGCAACGCCATCACCATAGAGGACGGCGAGATAAAGGTAGACGAGAGCCTCTGCAACTTCTGCGGACGCTGCTACAAAGCCTGCCCGACCGAAGCATGGGACACCATCCACGGCTACATAGTTTCATTCGGCGGACTTTTCGGAAACACCATCAATAAGGGCGAAACTATAATACCCTTTATAGAGGACAAGGAAACTCTCATGAAGATCTGCGACGCCGCTATAATCTTCTTTGAGAAAAACGCAAACGCGGGCGAGCGCTTTAAATTCACCATCGACCGCGTAGGCAGGGAAAAGTTTGAAAAAGAAATACTGGAGGTATACAACAATGGCTGAATTTAAGATCGACGATACGGTAGACATCACCGACGTGGTTTGCCCTACCACATTCGTAAAGGCAAAAGTAGCCCTCGAAGAGCTTGACGAGGGACAGATACTCGCCATAAGAATGAACGACGGCGAACCTGTACAGAACGTGCCCCGCAGCGTAAAGGAAGAGGGCCACAAGATACTCAAGCTGATAAACAACGAGGACGGCACATACGACCTCATAGTAGAAAAGGTGGGAGATTAAAAATGGCAGTAAAGGCAAACGGCGAAACTTTTGAAACCGAGATAGCAGAGAGCGGAAAGCTCGTAATAGCAGATTTCTATTCAGATTCCTGCGTGCCCTGCAAGCGAATGTCCCCGCTGCTTGCCGAAGCCGAAGAGCAGAGGGAGAATGTGAAGCTGGTAAAGCTGAACATAAATTTCGACGCTGACACCGCTGTAAAATACGGCGTTTCGGCTGTACCCACGCTTATATTTTTCAAAGACGGCAATGAAGTTTCCCGACTCACGGGCGCGGTAAAAAAAGCCGAGCTCGAAGCGGCGATAGAAGCTAACGAATAAAATTTTATAAATGCAAGGAGAAGATGTTATCATGACTATCACAGCAGCAGGAAATAAAAAGGAAGTTGCAGACGGACTTACCGTAGCGCAGCTCATCATCGACGAAAAGGTAGAAACTCCCGAATACGTTACCGTTACCATAAACGATGAGTTCGTAGAGAGCGGCACATTCGAGAGCACCGTGCTCAAGGACGGCGACGTAGTAGAATTTCTCTATTTCATGGGAGGCGGACAGTAATGGCATTTACTAACGAACAGATAGAGCGCTATTCGCGCCACATTATCCTCAAAGAGGTAGGCGTAAAGGGTCAGAAAAAGCTGATGAACGCTAAGGTGCTCATCATCGGCGCGGGCGGCCTGGGCGCACCTGCGGCTATGTACCTCGCGGCGGCGGGCGTTGGCACTATCGGCATTGCGGACGCTGACGAAGTAGACCTTTCAAACCTGCAGCGCCAGATAATCCACGCTACTGAGGACGTGGGCAAGGCTAAGGTACAGTCGGCTAAGGAAACTATGGAAAAGCTGAACCCCGACGTAAAGGTAAACACCTACCGCACATTCGTTGACAGCGAAAACATTATGGATCTGATAAAGGACTACGATTTCATCATCGACGGCACCGACAACTTCCCTGCCAAGTTCCTTATCAACGACGCCTGCGTAATGGCGAAAAAGCCTTTCTCGCACGCGGGCATCATACGCTTTAAGGGTCAGCTTATGACATACGTTCCCGGCCAAGGCCCCTGCTACCGCTGCGTATTCAAGAACCCGCCCCCGAAGGACGCTGTACCTACCTGCAAGCAGGCGGGCGTTATCGGCGCTATGGGCGGCGTTATCGGCAGCTTACAGGCTATGGAAGCTATCAAATACATTATCGGCGTAGGCGACCTGCTTACGGGCTATCTGCTTACCTACGACGCTCTGAAAATGGAGTTCCGCAAGGTAAAGCTGCCGAGCGACACGCATAAGTGCGCGGTATGCGGCGACGAGCCTACCATTACCGAGCTTATAGACTACGAACAGGCAGAATGCGACGGTGTACATCTATGATAAAATTAAGCAAAAGCGATTTTGACAAAATACTTGCTCACGCTGAAAGCGAGCTGCCGAACGAGGCCTGCGGGCTTATCGGCGGCGTTATAGAGGACGGCGTGAAGATCATCAAGAAAGTTTACCTGCTGACCAATATCGACCACTCAAACGAGCACTTCTCTCTCGACCCGAAAGAGCAGCTCGCGGCGGTAAAGGATATGCGCGCGCAGGGTATCTCCCCGCTGGGCAACTGGCACTCTCACCCCGAGTCGCCCTCGCGCCCCTCTGAGGAGGACAAGCGTTTGGCTTACGACAGCAAGGCGAGCTACATGATACTCTCACTGATGAACAGAGATGAGCCTGTGCTCAACTCTTTCAAGATCAATGGCAGCGACGCCGAAAAGGAAGAGCTTGTCATAGAATAATAGTCCTGACAAAGGCAAAGTATGAAAAAGAAAACAAAGCGGGCTGACCTCTGAATTTCAGTGAGATCAGCCCGCTTCGTTTATGCCGTTATGACGTTCCGGCAATCATCCTACGTTTTATCTTTTTCATCTTTCGCCGTATCTGCTTTCGGCTTGTCTTTATCTGTATCAGCCTCGTCCGCCGCGCTTTCTTCGTTGATGAATTCCGCCTCTATCGGCTCATCATCGGCGCTGTGCTTCGGCGGCAGCTTCGGCAGGGGCGTTTCCTTAGCCTCGAACCAGAATGTCGAGCCGCTGCCCTCTTCCGAGATAACGCCGAACGCGAACTCGTGCATTTTCAGTATCTCCTTGCATATCGAAAGGCCTAAGCCCGTGCCGACAGTTTCGCGGCGCACCTTTCCGCCGCGGTAGTAGCGGTCGAAAACCTGCGAAAGCTTGTCCTTCGCTATGCCCTGCCCGTTATCGGTGACTTCTATGCGCACTATTCCGGGGCGGTTTATCTGCTTTATGCGTATGCGCTTTTTCTCGCCGCTGTAATTGATAGCGTTGTTGACGAAATTGTAGAGCACCTGCGCTATCTTTTCGCGGTCGGCGCAGATGGTGCGGTCGTCGTCGGGCTCGAAAGCTATATCGTAGCCGTTTTGCTCTATCATCAGCGTATAGCGTTTCAGCACGTCCTCTATCTGCTCGTGTATCGAATAATCGGTCTTGTTCAGCTCCATATTCGAGCTTTCAAGCTTCGAGAGCTCGAGTATCGAATTTACGAGGTTCGAGAGGCGGTCGGCTTCGTCTATGATTATCTGGCAGTGCTTCTCGCGCTTTACGGGGTCGTCGCCCGAGAGGTCGCGTATCATCTCGGCGTAAGCCTTTACCATAGTAAGCGGCGTGCGCAGGTCGTGAGATATATTGGCTATCAAGTCTTTGCGCAGGTCGGTGACCTTTTTGACCTCGTTTCGCGCGTCGTCCAGCACGGTAGCCAGCTCTTCTATCTCGCGGTAGCCCTCGGCGGAAAACTCTACTTCGTAATCGCCCTCGCCGAATTTCTGCGCCGTTTCGGTAAGCTTTTCTATCGGCCTTGCCACACGCGCCGAGATCAGCACGGTGACTATGAAAGCAAGCTCGAAGAGGATTATCGTGATGTACACGAGCTGCTCGCGGATAATGCTTACGGTAGAATCTATCGGCTCTACGGGCGCTTCGATGAATACATACATCGTGCTGCCCTCGCTGTCAGAAAAGCGCTTGCAGTAGAATATCTCCTCAGCGCCGAATTCATCGCTGTGCTTTATCGTGGTAAGGCTGTCCTCGTCGGAATTTTCCAGCTCGCTGCGGAAGCGGTAGATGGTCTTGCCGTAATTCTTGCTCTTATCCTTGCTGAAAAATGAAAAGTTGCCCATGTTGTTTTCCATTATCAGCTCTTTGCCCGATTCGTCGCATATCATGACGAACATATTGTTATTAAAAGCCGTCTGCCGCGCATACGAGCGCGCGTCCTCCAGCTCGGAAGAATTGTAGCTGTTTATAACGCTCTCGGCGCAGTTGGCGGCGGTGCGTATCCTCGCCGAGCGGTAATACTTCGGCAGGAAAAAATATTGGAAAAGCCAGAGCAGCACCAGCACGAATATAACGAAGAACATAAAGTATGTCCACACATACGTTTTCAGCGTGCGGCGCTTGCGGAATTTGGCGAAGCGGCGGCGCTTTTTCCTGCCGCCTTTTTCCTCGGCAGCCGCGCTCTCCGCCTGCGCAGGCTCAGCCGCGGGCACTTCGGCTTCGGGCTTTTTCTTATCAGTTGATCTTTTCAAACTTGTAGCCCATTCCTCTCAGCGTTACTATCAGATTGCGGTACGGGCCTAAGCTGTTGCGCAGCATCTTGATGTGGGTATCTACCGTGCGATCATCGCCGTAGAAATCAAAGCCCCATACCTCTTCCAGCAGCTTTTCGCGCGAAAGAGCGATGTTCATATTCTTCACGAGGTAGAAGAGCAGGTCGTATTCTTTCGGCGTCATCTGCGCCTTTACGCCGTCTATAAGCACTTCGCGCGCGGTGAAGTTTATAACAAGACCCTTATATGTGATAACGTCCTCGGTCTTTTTAGCCGAGTTTACGCGGTTCATCACGGCGCGTATCCTCGCCATAAGCTCCTTTGGCGAAAAAGGCTTTACAACGTAGTCGTCTACGCCTATCTCAAAGCCGAAAAGCTTATCATACTCCTCGCCGCGGGCTGAGAGCATTATCACGGGTATATCTTTAATCTTCTTTATTTCCTTGCAGGCGGAGTATCCGTCGAGCTTCGGCATCATGATGTCCATAACTATGATGTCGAAATCGTTTTTCTTTACACACTCTACCGCCTCCATGCCGTCGGCAGCTTCCGTTACCTGAAAATCGTTAAATTCTGCATACTCGCGTATTATGTCGCGGATACGCTCTTCATCGTCTACAACCAAAAGCTTTGGCATATCAATTACCTCCGTCCGAAAGAGAGCGGGTACAGCGCTCGCGCCCTTTCATATTTTTCTGTTATTATCCTACCATACTTATATGTATATTTTGTGAAAATACCAAAAAAATATAAGCAAATATGCCAAAGCTTTATCACTTCATGAGCGATTCTGCGAGTATCTTTATAC
>DBEZOM010000002.1:0-5227 GCA_048252855.1 Ruminococcus sp. | reverse complement strand
AAAGCTGTCGTCAGGGAAGTAGTGCGGGCCTTCCTGCGCGTGCTTCTCTAGGTATTTCATGATGATGTCAAGCCCGTCGCGCTCTATAACGCTTACAGGTATCACCTCGTCGAAGTCGTGTATAGCCGAGTATTCCTCTATTATCGACATAAGCTCGCTCTTGTCTTTCAGCAGGTCGGTCTTGTTCAGCACAAGCGCAGTGTGCGAGCGATTTCTGAATGCCGCCGCAAGCTCTTTCTCAGCCCCGCTGACCTTTTTGGTGCAGTCCGCCACAAGCAGCGCTATGTCCGCGTCAGATACCGTGTCGCTTACCGTTTTCATCATGTGCTCGCCCAGCTTGTTCTTAGCCGAGTGCTTGCCCGGCGTGTCGATGAAAACATACTGCGTTTCGCCCTGCGTCAGCACACCGGTTATGCGCGTGCGCGTGGTCTGCGGCTTTGCCGATACCGCGGCTATCTTCTCGCCCACCAGTGCGTTCAGCAGTGAGGATTTTCCCGCGTTCGGGCGGCCTACTATCGTAACAAATGCGTTTTTTGAATTGCTCATAATTTTATGTTTCCTTATTTATATCAGTATTTTTATCTTCGTAATTTCTGCCGCAGGGAAGCGCTATCAGCACCGCCCATACTATCGCCGAGAGCGCCAGCAGCGCCGCCGCCCATAGGTGCTCCGCGTAAAAGCCCGCTATCTCTTTCAGCACGCTCACGTTCCAGAAGAGCACAAAGCCCACCGCCGCCGCGAATACAGCCGTGATGAGCACTCCGCCCGCCGCCGCGTCCTTAGCCAGCCGCAGTTCGGGACGTTCTTTAAGCGTTACCGCGTCCGCCGCCGCTTCGGTAGCCGTGTTGAAAGCTTCGGCCGATATTACCGAGCCTACCGTCAGCAGTATTATCGCCTTTTCCGTGGCTGTAAATCCGTAAAAGGGCATAAGCATAAAAACGTAAAACGCCGCGCAGAAATGCACGCGCATATTACGCTCGGTTTTCAGACAGCTCACCACCCCGCAAAAGGCGTGGCAAAAGCTTTTTGCAAATCTTCTCATTTGTGCGAATGTTCCGAGATAACGAAAGTTTCGTCGCGCGAGATGCCGAGCTTCGTGAGTATAGCTTCTTCTTTCTCACGCATTATGCGCTCCGCCAGCGAGCTTTCCTCGTGGTCGTATCCCAGCAGGTGAAGCATAGAGTGCACGGTGAGAAAGCCCACCTCGCGCTCCAGCGAGTGTCCGTATATCTGCGATTGTTTCAGCGCCGTTTCCAGCGAGATAACTATGTCGCCCAGTTGGTAAGCGCCCGTGTCGGGGTCTTCGTCGTATTCGCCGTTCTCGCCCAGCGGGAATGAAAGCACGTCGGTAGGGCGGTCTATTCCCCTGTACTGGTTGTTCAGGGCGTGTATCTCTTCGTTGTTTACCAGCGAAACGCTTACGTCGGCGTCGTGATCTATGCCCTCGCTTTCAAGCACGGCGTGGCAGCACTTGCGTATCAGCAGGCGTATCCCCACGGGAATTTTCACTTCGGTCTGGTTGTTCGTTATCAAAACTTTTACTTTACCCATTTTTGTGACTGCTTCCCCTTTCGTAAAACTTTTCGTATGCCTTGATTATATCCTGCACCAGCTTGTGGCGCACTACGTCCTTTTCGGTAAAGCGGTTTATCGAAATATCCTCTACGTTTTTCAGCACTTTCATAGCCTCTATCAGTCCCGATCTGCGCGAGTCGGGCAGGTCTATCTGCGTAACGTCGCCCGTAATGACTATCTTAGAGCCAAAGCCCAGTCGAGTAAGGAACATCTTCATCTGCTCGGGCGTAGTGTTCTGCGCCTCGTCTAAGATTATAAAGCTGTCGTCGAGCGTTCTTCCGCGCATATACGCCAGCGGCGCTACCTCTATCGCCCCGCGCTCGAGCTGCTTTGCAAATGTTTCAGCGCCCAGCATCTCAAAAAGCGCGTCGTACAGCGGTCTTAAATACGGGTCTACCTTGTTTTGCAGGTCGCCCGGCAGAAATCCCAGCTTCTCGCCCGCTTCCACAGCAGGGCGGGTGAGTATTATCTTGCTTACGTCGTGCGCCCTGAAAGCTTTTACAGCCATAGCCACCGCGAGGTAAGTCTTGCCCGTGCCCGCAGGCCCTACGCCCAATACAACGGTGTTTTTGCGTATAGCGTCCACATACTTTTTCTGGCCCAGCGTCTTAGGCTTTACTATCTTGCCTTTCAGCGTTACGCATATGCCGTCGTCCGAGAGCTTTTCTACCTCGTTCTGCAGGCCCTCTTTTACCAGTGAGAAAACGTACCGCAGATTTTGGTCGTTTATGCGCTCGCCTTTTTCCGAGAGCAGCACAAGCGTTTCTATCGCCTTAGCCGCCGCCGCAACGTTCTCCTCAGTGCCGGTGATCTTTATATCGTCGCCGCGGTTCACTATGGAAACGTTGTACTCTTTTTGCAGAGCGTTGATGTTTTCGTCGTAGCTGCCGAAAATGTTGAGCAGGTGTTCGATCTTATCAATAGTGATGATTTTTTCAAACATAGATATTATTTCTCCGATAAACACAAATATATAGTATTATTATAACACCTTTTATCATAAAATGCAAGAAATTTTTATCTAAAAAGCAGTACTTTTCGCCTTTTTAATAAAAAATTTCGATTCTCTGCTTATCACCCCGTATATCTCATAATCCACCTGCAAATATACGCTGCCGTTTTCGCATTTGTAATGTTTATCTCTTTTCCTTATCTCGCAGTTTTTGTAAAAATCGGCTTCGTATATCTTCATCTTATCCTCAGCCAGTTTTTCGGCCTGCTTTTCGCTGTAGATCACGTTCTCAAAATCGTACTTGCTGTAAGTTACGGTTTTCAGCCCCACGGGCGTTTGCTCGTCCATTATGCGCAGCGCGCTGTACTCCTCGTCCTCGGTGTAATTGCCGCGCGGACGGCTGATGAAAAGCGGTATCTCGGCGTCAAACACCCGCAAATATCTCTTCTCGGTCTTTTCGTCAGACACGATCATTTTGCGCTCGGTGAGCGGCTGTTCAAATGTCACGCTCTCCTTGTAAGTACCGTATATCTTGCCTATCGAGCGCACATATTTCTCCGTGCTTTCGGTAACGGTCTTGCCGTCTATCTCTTTCGCTTCCTCGCGTATAAGCGTGCCGCTGACAAGCTTTTCGCCGCGCAGTACGCCGCTTCCGATGGTCTTTACCAGCTCGCCGTTGTAAAGCTCGGCGCTTTCTATAACTGCGTCGTGCGTGGCTATCAAGTCTGAGGGCATACGCTCGTTGCGCTGTTCGGCTTTAGGTATCTCTTCCGTGATGTCCACTATCACGGTGCAGTCGGTAAGCGTTATGCCCGCCCAAGACACGCCCTCCGCGCGCTGTTTCAGCATACGCTCCATATTCACGCATTTGATAGAGGGTATGTAAGCGCCGACCTTTACGCCGTTCTCGGCAAGCATTCTCTTGACCTCGCTGCGTATCTGCGGGTCGTCCGTGAGCACTTCTACCGAGATGACGTAGTTCTGCGCCGCAAGCATAAATCCCGCACATATCGCCGCGCCTATGGCTATGCCTATACGCCTTTTCAACATACGCGGCAGAAGATACGCCGTCCCCGCCGATACCAGTTCGACTTCCGTATGCGTTTCCGCGCATATCTCCTCAAACAGTCGCTTTTGTGTGAAGAATATGTACAGCGACATTTCTTCGCCCTGCGTGGTCACGCTGCGCAGTTCTACCGATTCGCGCTTTGCAGCTTTGAAAAATGCCGATGGCGAGGGACAGACTATTTTATAGTAAAGTCTGGCGATGTTCATACGTTTTCCTTTCTGCCCCGCTTCTCTATATTTAATGATTGTATCTTGCCGTTTACCGCCACACTGCCGTTAGAAAAGCTGCTGAGCGAAAGCTCCGCGCCCCACACGTCTATCAAATACCCCGAAGCTACCACACTGCACCGTATGTCGTTGCACTCGTTCACCTGACGGCAGTTTTCTATAAGCACCTCGCTGTTGCCCGAAATAGTTATCATAGAGCGAAGCGGCGAAAGGTCTTTTGCCTTACCAAGATATGAAAAAGATGGCTGTTTCATCTGTACTCCTCCGTTTGTATCAGTCTAAAGCTTGTTCTATATATATGATATGCGCGGGCAGGGGAGTATATGAAAAAGAGGGCGGGTATATTGACAGACAGTTATTTTATTGTTATAATTATATGGACAGAATTATAAGGGGTGTTTGAATGAAAAACATTGCTGAGAAAATAAGGAAATATGCTAAGCCTTATCTGCTGCTGATACTGCTCATAGCCGCGCAGCTTATATATACTTCGTTCTGCTTTGTTACCAAAAAGCAGGGCTGCCATTCGGACGAGATATGGAGCTACGGACTTGCGAACAGCTACTATCAGCCGTTCATCTACATGAAAGACGGCGTATTCATCGACGATATGACGGTAGACGACGTTATAAACTACAACGAGTGGGAATCGGGCGAGGTATTTAAAGACTACATAACCGTACAGCCCGGCGAGCGCTTCGCCTACGGCTCGGTCTATCATAATCAGACCCTAGACCACCACCCGCCGCTGTATTATATGCTTCTGCATACAGTGTGCTCGTTTTTCCCGAACAGCTTTTCGCTGTACTACTCGTTTTTCCTAAACTGCATTTTTCTCATAGTAACGCAGGTGTTCCTTTACAAGCTTTCCAAGCTGATACTAAAGTCTGAATACGCCGCGCTACTGCCTTGCATACTCTACGGCGCGGGAACGGGTGCACTCTCTACATTCGTATTTCTCAGACAATACAGCCTGCTGACAGTCCTCGGCGTGATGTACACCTACTTCTCCGCCAAGCTTTATCTCAGCGAAAATTTCGATCTTAAAAAGCACCTGGCCCCCGTGCTGATAACGTCATTTCTGATGTTCATGACCCACTACAACGGCATAGCCTACGTCGGAATTTTCACCGCTTGTATGTGCGTATACCTGCTCTGCAAAAAGAGGATAAAAAAGCTTTTCATATACGGCGGTTCGCAGCTCGCCACGCTGGGACTATTCTTCGCGGTGTATCCTGCGGGGTGGAAGCAGATAATGGGCTCGGGTTGTTATGGTGAAAAAGCATTTTCGTTCTCAGAACAAATGCGTATTTTTTTGAATTATGTGAGCAAATACAATTTAGGTTTTTTTGTTTCACTATACAAATCTTCTACGTATAGCTATGTTATTGCAATAATTATTCT
>DBEZOM010000001.1:0-12610 GCA_048252855.1 Ruminococcus sp. | reverse complement strand
GTCGTATACCGACGATGACAGCTCGTATACCGACGAAAGCTATTCGGACGATTACACTTGGTAAAAGCTGACACGGGTATGTCGAAAACGTTTGAAATTTTTATTAAAACGATGTAAAACGCTTGACACTAACATTTGTTTGTGGTATTATAGTAATAAAGTATTTTTTTGCTGAGATAATTATGCTTATAAAGCAATATTGAGTTGGAGGAACAGATATGGCTAAGAAGATCGGTGTATTGACCAGCGGAGGCGACGCTCCCGGAATGAACGCCGCGGTAAGAGCAGTAACTCGCGCAGCACTTTCTAAGGGCATGGAAGTTGTTGGTATCCAGAGAGGATATGTAGGACTTCTGAATCACGAATTTGAAGAAATGACTGCAAGAAGCGTTTCGGGAATAATCCAGAGAGGCGGTACCTGCCTGTATACAGCTCGCTGTCCCGAATTCAGAAATATGGACGGCGTACTTAAGGGCAAGGCTGCCTGCGAAGAGCTCGGTCTTGAGGGACTCGTAGTTATCGGCGGCGACGGCTCGTTCAGAGGCGCGGGAGATCTTTCTTCCGTAGGTATCCCCTGTGTAGGTATCCCCGGCACTATTGATAACGATATTCAGTGCACAGAATATACTATCGGTTACGATACCGCTATGAACACCGCGGTAGAGATGATCGACAAGCTGCGCGACACTACCCAGTCGCACGACCGTTGCTCGGTAGTAGAAGTAATGGGCAGAAAGGCCGGTTTTATAGCAGTAAACGTTGCCATCGCAGTTGGCGCAGAGGCTGTTATCACCCTCGAGCGTCCTTACGATCTCGACGCTATCGCAGCTAAGATGGTAAAGACCAAGAACGAAAAGGGCGGCAAGCACCACTTCATCATCGTTGTAGCTGAGGGCGTTGGCCAGACCGAGAACATCTCGAGAACTCTTCAGGAAATGACCGGAATAGAGTCGAGAGTTACCGTACTGGGTCACGTTCAGCGCGGCGGTTCGCCTACACTCCGCGACAGAGTTATCGCTACCGAAATGGGTTACCACGCGGTAGAGCTGCTCGAGCAGGGCATCGGCAACAGAATAGTTGGTCTTAAAGACGGTAAGGTATACGATATTGATCTCCAGGAAGGCCTTGCAATGAAGAAGCCTTTCATCGACCAGAGATACGATATTTTCTACGAGACCGCATATTGATCTTGGATATACGGCGGCAAGCGTTCCGCCTGATTATATCATTACAGAGTAGAGATCTGCGCGTTAAGTGCTGAACGAACGGGGAGTTGTCGTTCAGACGAAAAGGGTAAAACCCTTGCGGTGCAGATCTTGCATCCCGCTGAATGTATAATTTAAAGCTCTTCATAAGCCTTGAATTATGCACGAAGCTGTTTTGGCTCGCATAAAAGGAGGTATATTATGAAGAGCTTTTTTTCTTTGTTTTCAGATTCGGCTGGCGAACTGAAAAAGGTAACTACCATCACGGTAACGGGTATGCTGATGGCGCTTTCAATAGTGCTGCGAAACCTCGCTATAAATATCAGCGCTGACCTGCGTATCACATTCGCGTTTTTGGGCATTATGGCGGTAGCGATGCTTTACGGCCCGGTTGTAACGATGATCGCGACAACGGGTATCGACGTAATGGGCTATTTCCTCGACGGCTTTAAAGCGCGCGATTACAATTTCGGCCTGCTGGCTGTAAAGCTCATCGCGGCGATAATCTACGGCGTGATACTTTACAAAAAGGTGACCGGCAAACAGCTCATCACCGGCATTGTCATTTCGCGCGTGCTGGTAGTAGTGATCTGCCAGCTGGTGCTGACTTCTTCGGTGCTGTATTATTCGTACACAAACCGCAATTTCCCGTTCATGAGCGGTTCTGAATGGACAGCTTTCAAGATCTGGATGACCCCGCGTCTTATCAAAAACGTGCTCATGCTCCCCATCGAGCTTGTAATGTCGGCGATAATGCTCCCCGCTATTCGTCAGGCGTACACCCGCGTTTTCAAGACTAGGGCAGCTTAAATAAAAAAATCCGCACATGGCGCGCTTTTGCACCGTGTGCGGTTATTTTTTATCTGCTA
Organism: Ruminococcus sp.; assembly: GCA_048252855.1. Taxonomy (GTDB): domain Bacteria; phylum Bacillota; class Clostridia; order Oscillospirales; family Ruminococcaceae; genus YE71. The sequence continues at coordinate 10,536 of DBEZOM010000001.1, read as the reverse complement.
AGTATTTCCTCGATAGCCGCGCGCTCTTCGTCTGTAAAAGTCAGCTTCTCAACGCACGCCGCATTCTCGATTATTTGCGAGGGACGGCTCGCGCCTATCAGCACGGTGGTGACGGATTTGTTGCTCAGCACCCACGAAAGCGCCATCTGCGAAAGCTTCTGACCGCGCGCTGCCGCGACCTCGCCGAGGGCTTTCAGCTTGGCATGCATTTTCTCGTCAAGCTCACCGCCTATCCATGTGTCGCCTTTGCCGATGCGCGAATCTGCGGGCACGCCCGTGATGTACTTGTCCGTCAGCAGACCTTGATAAAGCGGGGAGTATACTGAAATGCCGACGCCGTTTTCAAGCGCCCATTTGTCCAGACCGTCCGCTTCTATCCAGCGGTTGAGCATGGAATACGAGGGCTGATTGATGATGAAAGGCGTTTTCAGCTCGCGGAAGATCGCCGTTATCTCAGCCGCCTGCGCCGAATTGTAGTTCGATATGCCGACATACAGCGCCTTGCCCTGCTTTACGGCGTTATCCAGCGCAAGGGCAGTTTCTTCGACGGGCGTTTCGGGGTCGGGAAGATGATGGTAGTAGATGTCAACGTAATCCAGCCCCATGCGTTTCAGACTGGCGTCAAGCGAAGCGGTAAGATACTTGCGCGAACCGCCCCTGCCGCCGTAAGGCCCGTCCCACATCTCGTAACCCGCTTTGGTCGAGATCACAAGCTCGTCGCGGTAAGCCATCATGCCGTCTTTAAGTATGCGCCCGAGGTTTTCCTCAGCGCTGCCGTTAAAAGGGTTGCCGTAATTGTTGGCAAGGTCGAAATGCGTAATGCCGAGATCGAAAGCGGTGTGCGCCATCTCAAGCATATTGGCGTAACAGCCCTCGTGACCGAAGTTTTTCCAAAATCCGAGCGAAACGGCGGGAAGCTTTAGCCCGCTTTTTCCGCAGCGTTTGTATACCATTTTTTCATAGCGATGTTCGCTGGGTGTGTACATAAATAAGATACCTCCTCAGATAGGTTTGTGTATATTATAGCACATATCCCGCTGATTTTCAATGTCCGAAACGGCGGCGAATGGCAGTGCATATGTGTAAAATTTCTGTGAACCGCTTGAAAAATGGCGCACGGTGTGCTATAATGTATTTGTATAAAACGCTGTGACCAAGAAGAGTAGGCTTTTGCAGCTGCGGTTTTCCAGAGAGAATGTGCCATGGTCTGTAAGCACGTCCAGACTGCGCAAAAGCACGAAGTTTCACTTGCGAGCGGTTTTGCTGAAATCAGAGTAGGCGAAAACGTATACCTGCGTTAAGGGTCGGGGGAGTAACAGCTTCCTTTTGCTGATATGGGTGGTAATAAACAAGCTTTTACTAAGCCTTGTCCCGTTGCGGCGGGATAAAGGCTTTTTTTATTTGCAAATTATTTGAATCGGAGGAAAAGAAAATGACAGAACAGCTTAAAGAGATAGAACTCAAAGCTAAAGAAGAACTTTCGCACGCTGCCGATCTGAAATCGCTCGACGATATAAGAGTACGTTTTCTCGGCAAAAAGGGCGAGATAACAGCTATCCTGAAACAGATGGGAAAGCTTTCGCCTGAGGAAAGACCCGTTATCGGTCAGCTTGCCAACAAGGTACGCGCCGACATCGAACAGGCAGTTACCTCGGCGCAGAGCGCTATAAAGAGCAAGGCTGCGGCTAAGAAGCTCGAGTCCGAAAGGCTTGACGTTACCCTGCCAGGTAAAGCTCCTAAACTCGGCAACGCTCACCCGCTCAACGCTACTCTTGCAGAGGTAGAAGAAGTTTTCCTCGGCATGGGCTTTGATATAGTTGAAGGCCCTGAGGTAGAGACCGACCACTACTGCTTTGAGGCACTGAATATGCCTAAGCATCACCCCGCGCGCGATACGCAGGATACTTTCTACATCAACGAAAATGTACTCCTGAGAACACAGACCTCTAGCGTTCAGATACGCACTATGGAGAAGATGAAGCCGCCAATACGCATAATCTCGCCCGGCAGAGTTTACCGCTCCGACGCAGTAGACGCTACCCATTCGCCGCTCTTCCATCAGATAGAGGGTCTTGTTATAGATAAAGGCATCACAATGGCTGACCTCAAGGGCACGCTCGAAATGCTGCTCAAGCGTCTTTATGGCGAGGATACTCAGCTCCGCTTCCGTCCGCACCACTTCCCATACACCGAGCCTTCCGCAGAGGTAGACCTTATGTGCTTCAACTGCCACGGCAAGGGCTGCTCGATGTGCAAGCAGGAGGGCTATGTAGAGCTGCTCGGCTCGGGAATGGTACACCCCAAGGTACTCGAGGGCTGCGGCATCGACCCCGAAGTTTACAGCGGTTTCGCTTTCGGTATCGGTCTTGAGAGAATAACCATGGGCAGATACAATATCAACGATATGCGCCTGCTGTACGAAAACGATATGAGATTTTTGGAGCAGTTTTGATAAATCGAACGGAGGTTAATATAAATGGATCTTTCAATGAGATGGCTTGCGGATTATGTTGACTGCAAGTGCGATATAAAGAAATTCTGCGATGAGATGACCCTTTCAGGCTCTAAGGTTGAGTGCTGGGGCGAAGAGGGAGATTTTCTCTCTAACGTAGTAGTGGGCAAGGTGCTTTCTACTGAGCGCCACCCCGATTCTGACCATATGTTCATCACGCAGATAGACGTTGGCGAGGCTGAACCTATCCAGATAGTTACCGGCGCGCAGAACGTAAACGTAGGCGACTATGTGCCTACCGCTAAACATAAGTCCACCGTGCTTCACGAGGGCAAAAAGGTGAAGATAACTAAGGGCAAGCTGCGCGGCGTTGCTTCTAACGGTATGCTTTGCTCGCTTGACGAGCTGGGCCTTAGCTTGCACGATTTCCCCTACGCGATAGAGGACGGCATTTTTATCCTCGGCGACGATTGCGACAAGACCGTCGGCATGGATATAAGAGAAGCTATCGGCTTCAACGATAAGAAGGTAGAGTTTGAGATAACCTCTAACCGCCCCGACTGCCTTTCCGTTATCGGTCTGGCGAGAGAAGCCGCGGCTACTTTCAACGTTCCCGCCGACATCAAAGAGCCTAAGTTTACAGGCATTGACGGCGATATAAACGAGATAATGTCGGTAGAGATACACAACGAAAAGCTCTGCCCGAGATATATGTGCGGTTACGTCAAGAACGTAAAGATAGGCCCTTCGCCCAGATGGATGAGAGAGCGCCTGCGCGCAAGCGGCGTGCGCCCCATCAATAATTTCGTTGACATCACAAACTATGTAATGCTCGAGTACGGTCAGCCTATGCACGCTTTCGACCTGCGCTATGTTGACGGCGCGAAGATCAATATCCGCAACGCTAAGGCAGGGGAGAGCATTACCACACTCGACGGCGTAGAGCGCAAGCTTTCGGAAGAAATGCTCGTTATCGCCGACGAAAACAAGCCCGTAGCGGTAGCAGGCGTAATGGGCGGCGAGTACAGCGGCATCATGGACGACACCACCGCGGTAGTATTTGAGTCTGCCTGCTTTGACGGCGCAAGCGTAAGAACTACCGCCAAGAAGCTCGGCATGAGAACTGACGCTTCTGCACGTTTTGAAAAGGGTCTTGACCCCGAAAATACTTTCCCCGCGCTGATGAGAGCTTTTGAGCTTGTAGAAATGCTCGGCTGCGGCGAAGTTGTAAAGACATACATCGACTGCGATAAGTCTAACAAAACTCGCGAGGGCGTAGTTTTCGACCCCGACTGGATAAACGGCTTCTTGGGCACGGAGATACCTGCCGCTGAGATGGAAGAGTACCTCACCCGTCTGAATTTCACCATCAAGGACGGCAAGGCTTACGCGCCTTATTACAGAATAGACATCGAGTGCAAGGCTGACCTTGCAGAGGAAGTTGCCCGCCTGTACGGCTACAACAAGATTCCCGATACGATAATCCGCGGTGTTGCCGAAGCTAAGCTGACCCGCAAGCAGAAGTTTGACAGAAGCGTTACTGCTGCAATGCTCGGCATGGGCGTAAACGAGATCACTACTTTCTCGTTCATCTCGCCTAAGTATTTCGATAAGATCAGACTTCCCGAAAACAGCCCGCTGAGAAACGCTGTTAAGATCATGAACCCCCTCGGCGAGGACACCAGCGTTATGAGAACTACCATTCTCCCCTCGGTATGCGAAGTTCTGGCTCGCAATTACAGCTACCGCAATCCCGAGTGTTACGCTTTTGAGCTTGGCAACGAGTACCTGCCCGTAGAGGGAGAAGTGCTGCCTAACGAGCCTGAAAGACTCGGCGTCGGCATTTATGATACAAACGGCAGCGTAGATTTCTACACCATCAAGGGCATTGTGGAAGAGCTGCTGAAAAAGTGCGGCGCTCCCGAGTATGACGTTGCACGTCCCGATGAAAACACCGCTTTCGGCGAGGCTGCCGCTTTCCATCCCGGCAGATGCGCAGTTATCACCGCTAATGGCGCAGAGCTTGCGATATTTGGCGAGCTGCACCCAGAAACTCTGGAGAATTACGGTATCGGCTGCCGCGCCTATGCCGCTAAGGTAAATCTGCCCGAGCTTATGGCGCTCTGCACTGAGGAAAAGACTTACAAGCCGCTGCCTAAGTACCCCGCTACCACCCGCGACATCTCGCTGGTATGCGACGACGAGCTGCCCGCCGCAGTTATCGAAAAGACGATAAGAAAAGCAGGCGGAGCCATCCTCGAAAAGGTAACGCTTTTCGATATTTACAAGGGCAAGCAGATAGCCGCGGACAAGAAAAGCGTTTCTTACGCACTGACCCTGCGCTCACACGACGGCACTCTTACCGACGAGCAGGCTGACAAGACTATGGAAAAGATAGTAAAGGCGCTTAAGGAGCACGGCGCAGAACTTAGAATGTAAAATTTGCGTGTTGAAATTTGTGCAGTGTGTACAATCTTTTTCTGAAAGGCTTGTTATTTTTAAAGAAATGCGGTATAATAGTATTGCAGTCAGAATAAATTATAGTAGGAAAAGGAGTTGAGCTTTCATGCACGAACAGACCGTAGAATTTTCGGTAGTCAAGGAAAATGACAGCCAGTTGAGATCAGACCTCCAGACGGTGTACGCCGCGCTGGTGGAAAAGGGCTATAACCCTATAAATCAGATAGTAGGCTACATTCTTTCCGAAGACCCGACCTACATAACAACATACAATAACGCTAGAAGCTTGATCCGTCATATAGACAGAGATGAACTTTTACAGGAGCTTGTAAAGAGCTACCTTAACGTAAAGTAACGTTATATATGTTATAAAAAGCAAAAGCTGCGGTGAAATATCCGCAGCTTTTTTGTGCAAAAAAATCAGCCGCAGAGTGTTTATTTTCACCCTGCGGCTGTTGCTATTTATTTAGTCTTTAAAGAATACCGAGAATGCTTTGTACGCCATGTAGGTGTCGAGCTTTGCGGTAACTTCAAAAGGCGCGTGCATCGAGAGCACTGGCACGCCTACGTCGATAACGTCCATGTCGAGGTTCGCGATGTACTGCGCTACCGTTCCGCCGCCGCCTGCGTCTACCTTGCCGAGCTCACCCGTCTGCCAGATAACGCCGCCGTCGTCCATCATCTTTCTTATCCTGCCGACAAATTCAGCTGAAGCGTCAGATGTGCCGCTCTTGCCGCGTGCGCCCGTGTACTTCGTGATTACTACGCCGTAATTAAGCTTTGAAGCGTTGCGCGTTTCGGTAACATCTGCAAAAGTGGGGTCTTCTGCAGCGTTTACGTCGGCTGAAAGGCAAAGCGACTTGCTGATAACGTTGTGACCCTTCGCACCCTGCTTAGTCGCAAGATCGTCGATGAAATAGGGCAGGTAAGAGCTGTTAAGACCTGTGTTGCCGTCGCTGCCTGTTTCTTCTTTATCGGTGAGTATAGTCATGCAGGTGTGCTCGGGGGTTTCGCAACTGAGTATAGCCTGAAGCGCGGGGTATGAGCAAACTCTGTCGTCCTGACCGTAGCCGCCTACCATGCTTCTGTCAAAGCCGAGGTCGCGAGCCTTGAAAGCGGGCACTATCTCCAGCTCTGCCGAAACGAAATCGTGCTCGGTAATGCCGTACTTCTCATTGAGTATCGACATTATGTTGAGCTTTACTTTCTTAGATACCTTGTCGTCCTTGAAAGGGCGCGAGCCTATCAGCAGGTTCAGCTCTTCGCCCTTTACGCCCTCTGCGAGCGTTCTCTTCATCTGCTCGGAAGCGAGGTGTATCAGCAGGTCGGTAACGCAGAAAACGGGGTCGCCCTCATCCTCGCCGATGGATACGCTGACCTTTTCGCCGTTCGCTTTTACGATAACGCCGTGCAGCGACATGGGTATGGTAGTCCACTGGTATTTCTTGATACCGCCGTAATAATGCGTCTTAAAGAGCGCAAGCTCTCGGTCTTCGTAAAGCGGGTGCTGCTTGAGGTCAAGGCGGGGAGAGTCGATGTGCGCTGCGGCAAGGCGTATGCCCTCTGCGAGCGGCTTTTTGCCCATTACTGTAAGTATCACCGACTTTTCGCGGTTGCAGAAATAAAATTTATCGCCCGCCTTGTAGTCAGCGGTGGGGTCGTACTCGGCAAATCCTGCCGCTTTCGCGCGCTTGATAGCTTCTGCGCAGGCCTCGCGCTCAGTCTTTGCGGCGTTGAGGAACGTCTTGTAGTCCTCGCAAAAGCCGTCAGCCGCGGCTATCTCTTCGTCGCTCATGATAAGTCCCGCATTTTTCGGGTCTTCGAGCAGCTTTGCGGCAAGTTCTTCGCCTGCCGATCTATTCGTATTTTCCATTGTTAATATCCTCCTCTAGCTGTGAATTGTTCTTATATTTTTCAAAGGCTTTCATGACCTTGTAAATATAATCTCGCGTAAGCTCAGACGGTACATCGTCGAGGTTTTCGTTTATGCTGAAATGCTCGGGGTCTATCGTGCCGTCCTCTATCCAGCCGTGCACGGCGTTCATTCCTTGATGGTATGCACCCGCCGCCAGCTCATAGCTCTCGTCAAAATCCTGATAGAGATATGAAAGCATATAGCAGCCATACTGAATGTTCAGCGCGGGGTCGTACATATCGTCAAAAGTTATGTCGCGCTCGTCGTTCAGCCGAAATTTTATCCAGTCAAAAGCGTCGGGCATTATCTGCATGAGTCCGCGCGCGCCCACTTCCGACTCCGCCTGCGGGTCAAAGTGGCTCTCGGTATTTATAACCGCGAAAATATAGCGCGGGTCTATATCGTACTCCGCCGAGTATTTTATAACGTATTCCTCGTACTCGGTGGGGTATGTAAAAAAGTTCTTCGCCTTGTTCTGCGTTTCGGGCTGGCGAAATATTATCAAAATGCCCACCGCTATCAGCAGCATAACTATGACGAAGACCATCAGCCCGAGTATGTTCTCGTTTTTCTTCTTTCGCTTGTTAGCCATTTGCTCTTTCCTTTATTTTTTCAGCAGCCTCCGCAGCCTGCGCCGCGGCTTGTTCCGCGCTGCCGTTGTTCTCTATAATAAAATCTGATCTTTCTCTGAAAAATCCCTCGCTGTGCTGCGAAGAAAATCTGTCTTTGCAGGCCTGCACGCTAAGCCCGTCGCGCGCGCAGATACGCTCTATGCGCTTTTCAATATCCGCCACGCAACTCACTATCACCGTGCAGAGCTTATCCGCACCCGCTTCAAAAAGCGTGGGCGCGTCAAGTAAAATATATTTCTCGCCGCGGCTCTCAGCCTGTGCTATCTCCTGCGAGATAAGTTTGTTTATGTGCGGGAATATCGCGGCGTTGTATCTGCTGAGCAGGTCTTTGTCCGCGAAAAGCGCAGCGCCCGCCTTTTTTCTGTTAAGCACTCCGTTTTCAAAAAACTGCGGAAATTTCTGCTCCAGATCTTTCGCACATTCGCTGTTCGGCTCTACGGCTTTTCTGGCGACTATATCGCAGTTTATAACGTAAAACCCATGTTCGGCAAAAACGCGGCTGACGGTCGTTTTGCCCGCGCCGCTTTGCCCCGTAAGCCCCGCCGTCAGCGCGCTCACAGCTTTATCACCTGAAACGCCGCCGCGCGGATAAGTCTGTTGTATACCGCAAGACCTACTCCGTCGAACTTCGGGCAGCGCGCATACACGGTAGAAGCGCCGCGCTCGTCGGCTTCGCGCAGAGCGTCGAAAAGATTGTGCGCCTGCTCTTCGCTAGTAGCGCCGATGTTGATGTATGGTACGTCCTCAGCCGCGTCCTCCTCGCCGAATACAAGACACAGCACGCCGTTTTTATCGTGCGTTTCGACATATTCGCGGAAAGCCGCCGAGCCGCCGTCGAGGATAACAACGTTTGCTTTCGGCGAGTAATGCTTGTATTTCATGCCTGGCGAAGCGACCTTAGCGCCGCTCTCGACCTCGTGCAGTACGCCTTTGTCTATGCGAACGTCGGGCGTTACGGCGGCGAGCATCTGCGCGGTTATTCTGCCGGGGCGCAGTATCTTCACAGCGTTTTGCTCAAAGCATATTACGGTAGATTCCACACCTGCCTCGCACGAGCCGCCGTCGATTATCGCGGGTATCCTGCCGTTCATGTCCTTAAAAACATGGGCGGCGCAGGTGGGAGAGGGGCTTCCCGAAAGGTTAGCCGAGGGCGCGGCGAGCGGCACGCCCGAAGCTTGTATCAGCGCGCGTGCAATGGGGTGCGAGGGCATACGGATTCCTACGGTATCCAGCCCGCCCGATGTTATGAGCGGTATGCGCGGATTTTTCGGCAGTACCATCGTCAGTGGCCCCGGCCAAAAAGCTTTTGCGCAGCTAAGGGCAAACGCGGGTATCTCGGAAGCTACCTCTGAGATCTCCGCAAGGCTGCTGATGTGCACTATTAGCGGGTTGTCGGCGGGGCGCTCTTTTGCGCGGAATATCTTCGCTACCGCTTCTTCGTTGTAAGCGTCAGCCGCCAGACCGTACACCGTTTCGGTAGGCATACCTACTACTTCGCCGCTTTTTATAAGCTCGGCGGCGCGGTTTATCGAAACTTCTGAATCATTCAAGATCTCTGTTTGAAAACTCATTTTTTCTATCCTCGTTATTTTTCATTCGCAAGCTGCGCCGTTCTGTCAGCGAGCGCAAGTGCGTCTATCACTTCGTCCAGTGAGCCGTTAAGTATGCTGTCGAGCTTGTAAAGCGTAAGCCCTATGCGGTGGTCTGAAACGCGGCTCTCAGGAAAATTATATGTGCGTATGCGCTCTGAGCGGTCGCCTTTGCCTACCATAGAGCGACGCTTTGCGGCAATCTCGCCGTCGTGCTCGGCCTGCTTCATCTCCAGCAGACGTGAACGCAGCACGCGCATAGCTTTGTCCTTGTTTTTGTACTGCGAGCGCTCGTCCTGACACTCTACCACCAAGCCCGTAGGCAGGTGCGTAATTCTTACCGCCGATTCGGTCTTGTTGATGTGCTGACCGCCCGCGCCCGATGCTCGGAAGACGTCTATTTTCAGCTCGGTAGCTTCGTTCAGTTCAAGCTCTACCTCTTCGGCTTCGGGTAGTACGGCTACCGTTACGGTAGATGTGTGTAACCTGCCCTGCGATTCCGTTTCGGGAACGCGCTGTACGCGGTGAACGCCGCTCTCGTACTTCATGCGCGAGTATGCGCCCGCGCCTTCTATCGAAAAGCTGATCTCTTTGTATCCGCCAAGCTCAGTTTCGTTGGCGCTGAGCACTTCCGTTTTCCAGCCTTTTGAAGCCGCGTACATCGAGTACATACGGTAAAGCGAGTTTGCAAAAAGCGCCGATTCCTCGCCGCCCGCGCCGCCGCGTATCTCTACTATTACGTTCTTTTCGTCGTTCGGGTCTTTCGGCAGCAGCATTATTTTCAGCTCTTCCGAAAGGCGTTCCATATCGCCCGCCGAGGTGTTCAGCTGGTCTGATACCATCTCGTGCATTTCTTCGTCCATGCCGCCTTCTTTCAGCAGCTCGCGCGCTTCGGCATTTTCGGCAGCCGCGCGCTTGTACTCGCCGTACTTCTGGCATATAGGCTCCAGACGGCTGTATTCTTTCATCAGCTCGGTGTACTTCGCCGTATCGTTTACGGTGTCGGGCTGGGTGAGCATTTCGCCGATCTCGGAAAAACGCTCGTCTATTATCTCTAATTTATCTGTCATATCTCTTAGCTCCTTATTGTCTGTATTGATCGCGATTTTTTTACAGACAGGCGGCTAAGTTTCCGCAGGCTTTATGACTTTCTTTACGTTTTTTTCAGCCTTGCTGCGGGGTATCATAAACTCTCTTCCGCAGCCGCGGCAGCGCAGCTTGAAATCCATGCCCGAGCGCAGCACTTCCATCTCAAAGCTGCCGCATGGGTGTTTCTTTTTCATAAGCAGTGTATCGCCTTTTGAAATGTCCATAACTGTGATCTTACCTCCTCGAACGTGTTATCCCGCGTTTGTACGCTTGCTTTTATATTATAGCACATTTTCGCGGCGTTAGCAAGTTTTTATGCCTAAATTTACGAATATGTATTCTATATTATATACAAGTAAATGAAATATATCTATTTTATTAAATTTTGCGACATTACTT